>DATHIE010000097.1:0-13761 GCA_035316905.1 Chryseolinea sp.
AAAGGCACTTACCTGGTTCCGACATTGACGATTGGAAAATGGTTTCTGGAATTTAATGAAGACAGCGAAGCACTTAAGAAAGCGATTGAACTCACCAAGCAACATCGTGCTGGAATTGAAACAATGCTTACGAAGGCGATAAAAGCTGGAATCAACGTTGTTGTAGGGACAGACCTCACGGGTTCGGATCCCGAATATTGTGCGAATGAGTTTTCAGAACTCGTCAGAGTAGGAATGACGCCGATGCAGGCAATCCAGGCCGGCACGAGCAAGGCGGCGGAGGCGTTAGGTAAAAGCAAAGAATTTGGGACGATAGAATCAGGTAAATTAGCTGACCTGGTAGCGGTTAAAGGAGATCCGTTGAGTGATATCAATCTCCTTAAGAAGGTGGAGTTTGTAATGATTGGAGGGAAGATTGTGAAGGGGGTAAGTAGTAAGTAGTAAGTAGTAAGTAGTAAGTAGTTAGTTAGTAGTAAGTAGTTAGTAGTAGGAAAGGACAAAGTTCTGACATCAAAATTTATTAATCATGAAACGAGAGACCTTTATCAAATCATCAGTTCTGGCAGCGGGTGCTATGCTGGTAGGAAACGGCTTGAGTGCTTCGGTTTTCAATCGACCAGTAGTATCCAAACGAGAACGAATGCTTCAGTGGCTTGAGGGCAAAAGTGAGCCGGGGTACACACCTGCCGCTTTTTTCCTTCACTTTGAGGAGCCGCATCGTGTTGGAGCTGCAGCGGCTAAGAAGCACCTGGAATATTTCCGCTATACAGATATGGATTTTGTGAAGATCCAGTATGAGCAGGACGTTAAGGAAGTTGATTTTATTAAGAAGCCTGCAGATTGGGCGAAGTTAAATCCGTACAAGCTTGATTTTTTTGAACCACAGCTGGTAACTGTGCGTGAGCTTGTCAAACAGACAAAGAAAGAGGCATTGATTATTATGACGATCTATTCTCCATATATGTGGGCCGGACAGAGTGCGACGTACACGGTGCTTCGTAAACATTTAGAGGAGGATCCCGTCGCGGTTAAGCGTGGGCTCGACAATCTTATTCAAAGCCAAATGTTATTTATACGCGCGTGTATCGATATCGGTGTAGACGGCTTCTACATGTCGACGCAGGGTTCAGAAAGTGGTCAATTCAAAGATCCGAAAATATTTAAGGACTATATCAAACCTGCGGATCTGGTAGCTATGCAGGAGGTCTCCAAAAAATGTCCATTCAACATATTGCACGTGTGTGACTATGTCTCACCATATGAAAACTATGACGCGGTGTTGGATTACCCGGGGCAGGTTGTGAATTGCAACACACATTTGGTTGATAAGACGCTTTCATGGAAAGACGTCCATGGCATGTTCAAGAGGCCATTGATGGGAGGGCTTGACCGTAAAGGCATACTTACAACGGGATCGATGGAGCAAATAGGTGAGGAGGTCAAGAAGGTTTTAGCTAACGCCACAGGCCAATTCGTTTTGGGGGCGGATTGTACCGTCGCGGGAGATACCGACTGGAGCAGGCTTAAGCATGCGATTAGCGTTGCGCATGGAAGCTAGATGTTGAGAGTATAGCTACTTCAGCAGGGTTTTCAACTCCTTGCTTGCTTCCATCCGGCTAATCGCGCTACGGAAGGCGGCCTTTGTGAATTCTTCGGAGTCTGTTACTTTCTTAAGGACCCTCTTGAAATCGTCGCGGTTTCTAAGACTATCAAGCAAAGGATCATATAAGTAGCCCCATGGAAATCCAACTTCATAAATCAAGGCACTATCGAGCAGCTCTACTACCCTAGGATAATCCTTATAATACGCAGTGATCACTGCCAGATCGTAATAGATTGATCCATAGTTACCCCATGGTGAACCAACGCCTCTTTCGCGATGTAACAGTTGCGTTTGAATTGTTCGCGCTTTGGCGAATAACGCGTCAGCTTCTTCCTTTTTTCCCATCTTCAGATATGTCATCCCTAAGCGATGGCGAAAAGGTATGGTTTGCGTTGTATCCTCAAACATTGCTTCGAATTCAGGATAACGCGACCAATATGAAGCTGCTATCTGCAGTTCATTGTCCATATAGGCTATCCATCCAAGTTGATCAACCGACCCTGAAAATCCCGGGTTTATTTTTTCAGCTTGTTTCATTTCATTTGCGGCCTTTTCAAAGTTACCAATCCCACGATAAAGGCTTCCAAGGTTATAGTATGGAAACATGGATCCCGGACTGATGCTCTTTGCTTTTTTGAAGAGTTTTTCAGCAACATCAATATCACCTGCAGCCAAATATGCATCCGCAAGTCTGGTGTAATACTCCGGATCCTGTTCAGAATATTCATCTAAAACGGATTTCAAAATAAGATCAGCCCCTCGCGCATCATTGTCATTAAGCAGCACACGTCCGTATCGAAAGCTGGCTAATGGATCATTCGGCGAAAGCTGGTACGCCTTCTTGTAGTTAGATCTTGAAGCCGCATGATTTCCAAGAACGCGATTAATGGCTGCTTGCACCACATAGCTTTCAGGTAGTGATGGATCGAGGGACATAGCCAATGAAGAATAATGCATAGCAGAGTCATACCAGGTTTTTTGCCTGACCCCGAGCGTACTCATAGCGAACCATATTCTTCCTTTTAGAGACAAAGCACGCGCGAACTTCGGATCCATTTTTAGCGCGGTATTCACAAGAAATAGCGCCTTTTCGTAGTCTTGTTTCTCAATATTACTCTTGTAAAGCATTTCCCTTGACTTCAAAAAATAGTCATACGCTGTGACATCATAATTGAGTTCACTTTCGATATTTTTCTTTTCATTTGTCGTTAGTCGGGCACGCATCGCTTTAGCAATTTCCATCGCGATCTCACTTTGAATTGCAAGTATATCTTTTAATTCCCTATCATAGGTTTCCGACCAGAGGTGATTGTCAGATGATGCGTCGATCAATTGCACGGTTACTCTTACCATGTTGCCAACACGCCGGACACTACCATCCAATATCCTTCCGACGCCCAGTTCCTTGCCAATCTCGAAAATGGATTTCTTTGTGTCCTTATACTGAACAGTCGATGACCGGGATTTTACTTTGAGCTCGGAGATCTTGTTAAGGTGATTTAAGATATCTTCAGCGATACCGTTGCTAAAATAATCTTGCCCAGTGTCTTCACTCAGGTTATGGAAAGGCAATACTGCGATCGACTTGTCGATGTTCGTACTAAATTTCTGTCCGAAGCCCCCGAAATAGTAATATGTAAAACTCAGAATGCCTACTAAAACAACCGCTGTAGCGACAAGAGCGATTTTCTTACGCGATCGTGCTGGTAAGTCCGGCGTATGAACTGGCCGTTGTACAGTGGATGCTAATGAACTGGGATTCCGGGTTGCGGATAAAATTTCTTTTACAGCCCGTGCCACTTTCGCGACCTGATCGCGGTAATACGTGTGGTTAAGATTTGCTTTTGCATCTTCTTCAGAAGCCTTAAGCGGTCTGCTGATGCCCTTACTTTCGTAAATGAATTCAATTCCGCGAAGCATACCGCCGAGTTCGTTCTCGACCAATTGTTTGTCAGATGGATCAAGGGCATGGATACACACCGGCAAGATCCTGCTAGAAACATTACCCGTTCCCACTTTGACTTTCAGACCCAGATTATCTTCACCTGCTTGTTGCCGGAAAACGATAAATTCGTGCTTCCACGCAAAACTCCGGGTATCACAATAGGTTTGGGAGAGTATGGGGATAAGGATTATGCATTTCAATTTTGTCCGCAGTGAGTCATCAACATCGTGATTCTCGTGAAGGCCGTCATGAGGGTTGGAATCAAAATAGACCGATACCGGATCTTTTATCGTTGCCGCCAGTTCTTCCTCTAAATTCTTTACGAACTCCGTTACCCAGCCCGACCGGTTGTCGTTGTGGCGGTAGCTAATGAAAATATCGTATTCGAAGCCGGGCAGTAGAGATGACATATAATAGTAAGGTAACTATTTCAAAATATTTTTCAGCTCTCCACTCGCCTCCAGACGATTAAGTGCAGCACTGAATGCGCGTCTACGGAATTCTTTTTGGTCTTTAATTTTTTTAATTAGTTTTTTGAAGTCTTCGCGGCCTCTTAATGGATCCAGCATAGGGTCATTGTTATACCCCCACTCCCACAAATGATAATGCTGAAGTGCGCTGTCGAGACATTGAACGGCCAGATCATTATTTCCAAAGTAGACGTTGTCGACGGCCATGCTATAAAAAATAGAACCATTAAGATACCAGGCTCCTGTGCTTCGTTTACCGGCCAACTGCTCCCTGGCAATTTTTAGGTCTTCCCGGAATAACTCATCCGCTTCTTTTTTTCTACCCAATTTTGAATAGACCATCCCTAACCTATGGCGGAATGCTACCGTTTGTGTTGAATCGTCAAAACCTGCTTCGATTTCCTTATACATAGACCAGTATTCCGCCGCCTTCTTGTAATCGTGTACTAAGAAATAAAGCCATGCGAGGTCATCTACTACCTGAGCAGATTTTGGATTCAATCTTTCGGCCTCTTTTCCTGCTTCAATTCCTTTTTCATATTGGCCACTCCACCAATATATACTGCTAAGCAATTGAGGTACCCGGACAGTCTTGTCACCCATCTGTGCAGCTTTATTCAGCAATTTTACTTGCGTATCGAATTCATCAAGATTGAAAAGGAGACCGGCCAATGATACATAGTAAGCTGGATCGTTGATGGGGTACTGGCTTGATATTGATTTCATGACCATATCAGCTCCGCGCTCATTTCCATCACGAAGCAATTGGAAACCATAAGATCGCATGGCATCGGGATTATTTGGAGCAAGGCTGTAAGCGTTGAAGTCGGCCGCATTAGCCTCCTCTACCTTACCCAGATAGCGAAATACGTTACCTTGTACGATGTAACCGTCCGGTGATGAGGGATCAGTTGCTATTGCTTTGGTACTATAATAAAGAGAAGAGTCCTGCCATAGCTTTTGCGCAACTCCAAAGGTTCGGAGATTGTACCACGCCCTTGCCTTCAGTGCATATGCTTGTGAAAAGTTAGGATCCAGTTGAATGGCTTTGTTAACCATTTGTAATATAGTTTCGAGTTCCGTCTTTGAACCATTAAACCAGAAACGGCCTTCTCTCGCTCTAAGGAAGAAGTCGTATGCAATGGTATTTTGCGACGCCACCTTCTGAATGTTTGCCTTCTCAGTCTTCGTAAGTCTTGCCTCAAGGGCTCGAGCAATTTCAATGGCGATCTCACTTTGCAGGTTCAATACATCCTTCATTTCGCGGTCGTAACTTTCCGACCATAGTTGAATATCCGCTTTTGCGTCAATGAGCTGAACAACAATCCTTACTTTGTCGCCCACTCGCCGAACACTGCCTTCAACTACATTCCCCACACTGAGCTCTTCTCCGATTTCGGCGATGGACTTTTTAGAGTCTTTGTACTGAACGGTCGACGTGCGCGATTTTACTTTCAGGTCGGCAATTTTGGAAAGGTGATTCAAAATATCCTCCGCAATACCTTCGCTGAAATAATTCTGTTCGGGGTCGTCGCTTATATTTTTGAATGGCAAAACAGCGATAGACTTTTCTGGAATTCTTGCCAACCGGTTACCAGCACCTCCCAGATAATAATATGCAAAACTCATAATACCCAGAAGGACGACTGCGGATGCAATTACTGCAATCTTCTTTTTTGAGGTTTTAGGAATGGAGTTTATTCTTTGGGCGCGGCTCTTTTCCTGGGATGCAATTGTACGATTTTGAAAACCATTGATCAATTCCTTAACGGCACGTGCTACCTTGTTGACCTGATCGTTGTAAAAGGTGTGATTGAGATTTGCTTTCGCATCGTCCTCAGACGACTTCAGCGGCCTGACCACACCCTGGTTGCGGTAAATAAATTCGACTCCGCGAACTGGTCCCTTCAGTTCTCCTTCCAATAATTGTTTGTCTTCAGGGTCCAGATCATGAATGCAGACCGGCAAAATCCTGCTGGCGACATTTCCATTGGGCAATTTTATTTTCAGGCCGGAAGGTTCTTCGGCAGCATTCTTCATGAAAGCAAGGAACTCATGCTGCCAGGCGAAACTTTTTGGATCACAATAAGTTTGCGAAATAATGGGTATGAATATCAGGCAGCGGAGTTTCCCCTCAAGAGAAGCATCAACATCGTGAGTTTCAAGAAGTCCGTCCTTTGGATTATAGTCGAAGTAGATAGAGATATCCTCTTTGAAAGTCGACTCGAGCTCCGTTCGCAGAGAGTTGACAAATTCCGTTACCCAGTGATCGCCTTTGTTGTCCTTGTGGCGGTAACTGACAAATACATCATATTCGTAGCCGGGGATAAGAGATGGCATACGTCAAATATAAGCAATTGGATTAATGGTTAGTGGTTAATGGTTAACGGTTAACGGTTAACGATTAACGGTTAATGGGGGAGTGGGCGTGGGTGTGGGAGTGGGAGTGGGTGAACGCCCAATGTCGAATGTCGAACGCCGAAGTGCTGCCTTCGACTATCGCCCTTATACCTTATACCTTATACCCTATACCCCTCTAAGCTACCGCTCAACAAAATCAAGATCCTTACCATAGGATTCGCGGGTAAAAATGGCCGAAATAATTGCAGCCGTCATAACGATAACCCCGGTCACCCAAGCTGCGGTAACATAGTTATCAAAAACTCTTTCGTGACGCAATCCCTGAAAAAGGAGCAAGATCAGCGGAAGGAATCCACGAACGAGGTTAGGGATCGATATTGCAGTTGTAGCTCTGAGATTGGTGCCGAATTGTTCCGCGCTCATTGTTATATACAACACCGACATACCTGATCCAAATCCCAGGCCCATACATATAAGATACATGTTCAGCGCGCTGCCGCCACCTTTGAAAACAAAGAACAGGCAAGCGAACACGATGGTGATGCCGTAGTAAATGAAGAGCGTTTTCCTGCGGCTTTTTATCCAGGTGCTGAATAATCCTGCAATCATATCTCCGGCGGCAAGAGCCAGGTATTGTAACATTAAAGCTTTTGGCTGATCGAATCCTTCAATTCCAAACTGTTTTGCAAATTCGTCTGAGAACGTGATCAGTACTCCAATAACATACCATACCGGAACGCCGATCAGTATACACTTGAGGTATCGCAGGAATCGTTCCCGGTTGTTTAGCAGCATCCAGAAGTTTCCCATTTGAACATGTTGGTTCCTGGTGAGGTTGTACATCCGGCTATCGAGCACACCAACCCTGAGAAACAGAAGCGCAAAGCCCATACCCCCGCCGATAAAATAGCACAGCCTCCAATTCTCATCGCTAAGTATATGAATGTAATAGGCTGCGGTTGTGCCGAATATCCCACAGGTTGCAATAAGGGCCGCGGCGATACCGCGTTTCTCCTTCGGCAGCAGCTCGCATGTCAATGTGATGCTTGCCCCCAATTCACCGGCCAGACCAAGGCCTGCTATGAATCTCAGCCATGTATATTGTTCTACATTAGTGACAAATCCATTGGCGATCGTGGCAATCGAGTAAAGCAGGATTGATCCAAACAGCACGCTTTTTCTTCCTTTTTTATCTCCGAGTATGCCCCAGGCAATGCCTCCGATTGTTAAACCAAGCATTTGCCAACTGATAATGCGCTCGCCTAACGTTTTCATTGCCTCTCCCGAGACGCCAAGATCACTAAAGCTGGAACGTCGGACGATGTTGAACAAGAGCAGGTCGTATACGTCGACAAAAAAACCGAGCGCACCCACGATAACGGGAAGGGAGAAAATTCCGTAAGTCGTTTCCTTTTGTGCGACCATGAAGTGCCAAAGCTATGGTTGGAAGGGGAATTAAGAAAACGTCCGATTAAAATATTCGTGACCCGATGACCCTAACCGAGATTGTAAACCCTGGAAATTTTTAAGTAAATACTTCGAATGGATACCATCCCCTTTCTAAATTGCGTAACGGTCAGGTTGTCGTCCCTCGGCCCCTCGAGCCATGAGTACAAAAGAACTGTTAGCAAGCTATCTCAAAGACATTAGGTTCTGGATCATCTTTTTCTTCATTCTCAGAATGTATGGAATCACCAACCCGCCCCTTGAGGTGGGACATAACTGGCGTCAAACCGATGGATTGATGATTACGCGGAATTTATACGAACGCGATGCGAGTATTTTTTACCCTACAGTTGACGTTGCAGGTGATTTGACTGGAATCGTAGGAAGTGAATTTCCCATACTAAACTATATCATTTATTTGTTCAGCCTCATTGTTGGATATGAGCACTGGCTCGGCCGATTGGTAGTACTGATCACCGCTTCAATTGGAATCCTGTATTTTCACAAGTTGATAAAAAGATATTTTGGTGAGCCGTCCGCCTTTAATGCGACGATCTTGCTGCTTGTATCTTTTTGGTTTTCATATTCGCGAAAGATCATACCCGATGCGTTTGCTGCGTCACTTTGCATAATAAGCCTTTATTATGCCTTCATGTACCTCGATGAAGGAAAGGTATATCGTCTTTTCTTGTTTTTTATTTTGGCACTGATGGGTTGTCTATCAAAAATAATGGTAGCGACGATTCTTACTATTCTCGTGTTTCCGTTATTCAATTCGCTGATTCCACTTCAAAGAAAAGTTCTGCTTTCAATTTTTTCACTATTGATACTGGTTAAGGTTTGTTGGTGGTATTTCGTGTGGGTACCGTATCTAAACGCCACATACGGATACGGTTCTCATTTTTTTATGGGAATGAGCTTTAGCCAGGGCCTCGATTATATATTCCAAGACTTTGGCTTGGTGATGAAGCGATTGTATAATAACCCTTTTAAATACACTGGTTTTGCTGCTTTTCTGGCAGGTGTTTTTTTGATCGTAAAAAACAGGCAGTGGTTAACGCTTGGAGTTTTTCTCCTTCCTTTCCTGGCGTTCCTTGTGATCCTGGTTAAAACCGGCGCGTCTATAATCGGTGATACTTATTATGTGATCACGGTAATTCCAGCAATGGCGTTTATTGCCGGACGCGGGCTTGCCTACATTAATAACAAGAAGATCGTGGTAGCTATATTGGTAATTGTTGGAATTGAAAGCATAGCTGCCCAAATTTACGACTTCAGATTGCGGGAGCCTTACAAATCCCTGGCTACATTGGAAGGTATTATGGATACGGTCTCTGAAAGGAACGATCTTATCGTGATAAACAGCGGTGAACACAACCCGACCGCTATGTATTTTTCTCATCGCCGTGGTTGGACGGTTGCTTCTCCTATTATGCAGGATAGCCTGTACATGAACGACCTTAAGAATAAAGGTTGTAAATATGCGGTGCTGGCCACTAAGCTCTTTGAAGATCTTGAACTGAAGTATCCTATGGTACACAAGTCCGAATATTTTAAGGTTTATAAGCTTGAGTAATGTTAGTTAGAGTAAACCACACCACTGAATGACGACCGAGACACGTAAAATTTCTATAGTTGTCCCAGTATTTAACGAAGCTGCAAATATTCCAGTGCTTTACAGAGAACTAACGGAGCAGCTTTCCCCTCTGACTTATTCTTGCGAATTCGTGTTCGTGGACGACGGAAGCACGGATGGCTCGTTGCAAGTTATTAAGGAGCTGGCAAAACAAAATAACAACGTCTACTTCGTCGAGCTGTCAAGAAATTTTGGCCACCAGTATGCATTAAAAGCAGGACTTGATGTTTCGAACGGTGATTGTGTCGTGTCTATGGATTGTGATCTGCAGCATCCGCCTGAGGTTGTGCTTAAGTTGATAAAGAAGTGGGAGGAGGGTTACGACGTGGTTTATACACGCCGGCATCCCAATAAAAATATATCATGGTTAAAAACAAAGACGTCTTCTTTTTTTTATGCTCTAATGGATAAGATCTCCGATCTGAAGCTCGAGAGCGGAACGGCAGATTTCCGATTGATGAACCGGAATGTTCTGGACGCTTTCGCGCATTTAAATGAGAGTGAACTCTTTATTCGTGGGTTGGTAAAATGGGCGGGATTCAAACAAACGGCCGTCGAGTACGAGCCTCGGGAGCGCTACTCCGGTCAAACAAAATACAATCTTAAGAAAATGTTGTCCTTCGCATTCAGAGGGATAACGGCCTTTAGTGTACGACCGCTCCAAATGATCGCATATCTTGGGATCTTTCTTTTTCTCATTTCCATGATTCTGGTACCTTATGCGCTGATCAGCTATGCGATGGGCAAGACAGTGTCAGGCTGGACTTCTCTGATGATCTCCGTCATCTTTTTTGGAAGTCTGCAACTCTTAATGACAGGAGTATTGGGGTTGTATATCAGCAAGCTTGTTATTCAGTCCAAACAACGCCCGCATTATTTCATACGCGAAACGAATTATTCTAAATCCGAAAGGGCAAAGGTTAACCAGGGAAAATGAAAACAGTTTTGCTTTCGTTTGATCTGGAAGAATTCGATATGCCGTTGGAGTATGGAAAAACTATTGACTTTTCTGATCAGATCAAGATTTCAGCTGAAGGTACGTCAACTATATTGGATATACTCCTTCATAATAATATCAAAGCGACCTTTTTCAGCACAGTAGTTTTTGCTACTCACGCCGGCAATCTTATAAAAAGGATTATTGATGAGGGCCATGAGTTGGCGTCACATGGATATTTCCACTCGACATTTGAAGAAAAACATTTGCGCGAATCAAAGACGGAGCTTGAACGCCTTTCCGGCCGTGCCATTGATGGTTTTCGAATGGCGCGTATGATGGCCGTTAGCGATCAGGCTATACAACACGCCGGATACCGTTATAATTCTTCACTTAACCCGGTCTACCTACCGGGACGGTACAACAATTTTTTTAAACCGAGAACACGATTTATGACTGATAAGCTTATTCAGCTGCCGGCGTCGGCTACTCCAATAATTCGCTTCCCATTGTTTTGGTTGTCCTTTCACAATCTTCCATTGTGGCTTTATAGAGCGGCGTGCGTCCGGACAATAACAAGCGATGGTTACTTAAACACTTATTTTCATCCGTGGGAATTTACAGATTTGAAAGACCCTGCTTATGGACTGCCTACTTTTGTGGCAAAGAATTCAGGCGAAGAAATGGCAAAAAGGTTTGTCGATTTGCTTGGCTGGATGAAAGGAAAGGATTATTCTTTCAGCACGATTAGAGATTTTCTTTTGCCCGGGGATATAGTTCCAGGAACGCAGTGAGCAGGTAACATTGGAATGCGTTGGTTTCTTCAAGGTTTTTAATTTTCTTACCCGCTGGTTACCTATGAGGGGAGTATGGTATAATTGCCAGATGTCGGTAAAAGACAAAAACTAAGCCGTTAGGCGAGATTAAATATTCAAATTATGACACAGTTGTTACGAAGCAGTTATCTGCTGCCATTAGTTTTTTCCACAGGTCTGATTTTCACAGGTTGTAACGAAGACGAGGAAGCAAAGACGGCGATCAAATTCGAGTCGAGTCTAACGGAAGTTGAAGAGGGGGATACGGTGTCCGTTAAACTTATCCTGGACAAACCTGCATCAAGAAATGAATTTGTCACAATTTCATTAAAATCGATAAGCGCTGATTTCGGCGTGGATTTCGGAATAGCAAACCTTCTTGGGTTTGAAGAAGATTTCACGATTACAGTACCGAAGGACTCAACATCAGCTTCATTCTCATTCGTGGCTATGCTTGACTTTGAAAATGAGTCCATTGAAGAAGTCAAATTTGAAATAAGCGAAGTCACGGAAAGTTTGCTGCCTGAAACTCCGAGTTCGCATACGGTAAAGATCACCAGTGTCGCGAATTATAGAGTTGATAACAGGACGTTAATATTTGACGGCGTAGATGACTACATCGACTTGGGGAACATCTACGATAATTTGTCTCTACCCGTTACGATTTCAGCTTGGATATGGCTTGACCCTAATGCCCCCGACGGTCTTATTCCGATTTTCGACAGCCAGGATGGACTTGACGTGTATAATGGATTCAATTTCATAACAAGTAAATTTTCAGTTGTTGGTGCGCAGTATGGCGATGGCGAAGGGTCAAATAATTCCTATTACCGAAGGGCAAAGTCCGCTTCTTTTGAGCCGGTTACGGGAAGATGGGTGAATTTTACTGCAGTAATAAAAGGTGAGACTGATATGGATTTGTATTTCAATGGAGTTGACGTTGGAGGAACGTATTCAGGTGAATCCCCCAATCCAATGAATTCGAACTCTCCAAGCGAGGTAGCCAAAATCGGATATCTCTACCAGAACGGTACTGAGTTTAGGTTCAAGGGAAAGTTGGATGAAATTAAGATATGGAACAAGGCTCTGAGCCCCCAGGATGTTCAAAAAGTGATTTTCAAAAAACTCGATCAAACTGAGTCCGGGTTGATAGGCTACTGGAATTTTGACGAACCGACAGGCACTGCGTTATTAGATCATTCCAAGAACCATTTCAATGGCGTAATCAAAGGTAATCCCCAGCGGGTATTATCCGAAGTGCTGGTGCGGTAATGATTCGGCTTTCGGCGTCTGAAAGAACATAGTTTCTGATATCTTCAGGTTATGTTTGTTATCTATTGGATGCGAAATTATTTATTGCATAGTTGTTCACCGCTCATGAATAATAGAATTGTAAGTGATTTTATACGGAGGTGTTACGTCCCACTATTGATTTTACTTGCTGGAATTTTGTTCACGTATTGTAAGAGCAACAAGAGTGTTGCGAACTATCCGGAGAATAGGGCAATTGTATTTGATGGTGCGGATGACTATATCGATCTCGGTAACATCTATGACGATCTTGCGTTGCCGGTTACAATCTCTGCGTGGATATGGCTGGATCCAGACGCCGCTGATGGCCTCATTCCGATTTTTGATAGCCAGGATGGACTCGATGTTTACAACGGATTCAATTTCTTAACCAGTAATTCTTCAACCGTTGGGGCGCAATATGGCGATGGCCGTGGGACCAATCACTACGCATACCGGCGGGCAAGGTCCGCTTCCCTTTCCCCTGTAGCAGGCCGCTGGTTGAATTTCACTGCGGTTATTAAAGGAGTAAATGAAATTAGGTTGTTTGTCGATGGTATGGATGTGGGAGGAGATTATTCTGGGGCAACAGACAAACAAATGAATTCAAATTCTCCTGACGAGGTAGCAAAGATCGGGTACCTCTACCAGAACGGAACAGTCTTTAGATTCAAAGGGAAGATGGATGAACTGAAGATCTGGAATCGTAGCCTGACACCGAACGAAATTAAACGAGTAATCTTCAAAAGGCTCACCGAAACCGAGCCAGGCTTAATTGGATACTGGAATTTTGACGAACCAACGGGCACTACGTTACTAGATCATTCCAAGAACCATTTCGATGGAAAAATCAACGGTAATCCCCAGCGGGTTTTATCCGAAGTTCCTGTCCGTTAGTTTTTGACGGAGCGATAGGTTTGGAATAAGAGCCGGAATTGATACGCCCGATGAATCGACAATTACTATTCCTCTTGGATCAATAGCAACAGCCCCGAGGTCAATAGTATTTTTCTCCTTGCGGGTGTAGCTGATCTGCATCAGGAGAATCAGGACAATGATGAGATGACCATAATGTTTGTTTGTTTCATGTAACGTGGTAGGAGTTAACCAGGCAATTCAACGATAAATTCCGATCCTGTACCCATCTCTGTCTCTACTCTTAATTCACCTCCATGCGCTTTAACGATGTCATAACTCAGAGACAATCCTAAGCCTGTTCCCTGGCCGGTCGGCTTTGTTGTAAAGAAGGGTTGGAATA
>DATHIE010000098.1:0-3858 GCA_035316905.1 Chryseolinea sp.
GTACAGGGTTTTGAGGGTCAGAGCCATCGGCTGCCGTATCTCCGTTATATCCTCCGACGTTATTGGGGTTCAATACCGTAATGTACGGTGTCATCCGCTGCATATTTTGTACCATGGTTCTACCGCCCGTCTGTTGTTCCATGAGCTGATCAGACGTTCCAAGCAACAAGGTTTGACCTAAAGTAATTTTCTTAGTGATCTGATGCTCAGAATTGAATCGCGCGGTATATCTCCTAAAATTGGAACCTTTCATAATTCCTTGCTGATCGAAGTAGCCAATGGAACCGTAAAATTTTGATTTATCATTGCCTGCCGTTACTGTAGCTGTTGTTTGCGAAATTGGGGCGTTCCGGAACATTTCGTCCTGCCAGTCCGTATTGGTCTCCGCGAAAGTCTGCGAACTTCCCGCATAAATCGGATTATTCATCTGGCTAAACTGGGGAGGAAGTGCAGCGCCCGCATTGTTCATCAGTGCAGTACCATAACTCAGGTATTGTTCGGTATTCAAAAGATCTTGTTTTCTCCATGCCGTCTGCCAACCATAATAAGCATCCAGACCTACGTGGACTTTACCGTCGTTGGAGCCTTTCTTAGTGGTGATGAGAATCACACCTGCTGCAGCCCGCGATCCGTAGATAGCGGCAGCGCTTGCATCCTTTAAAACTTCAACAGACTCAATATCCTTACTTTCAAAAATGTTGAAATTGCCCACATCAATCATCCCGTCAACCACGTACAGAGGATTGGAGGCATTGTTGATAGAGTTAATTCCACGAATACGTACTATTGGTGTTGCACCAGGTGCGCCATTGTTAGTCACCTGAACGCCGGCTACACGACCTTGAATGGCCGCTTCCAAACTGGGCACCGGGGCAATCACAATGTCCTTCGACTGGACGCTTCCGACAGCTCCGACCAACGAAGATCTCTTTTGAGTTCCGTACCCGGTAACAACAATTTCACCCAATGAAAACACGTCGGGTACCAGAGAGACATTGATGGTTGATTGTGAACCCACCGTAACTTCCTGAGTTGCAAATCCGATAAATGAAAATACAAGAACTGCTTCAGGGTTTGGGACCGAAAGCGTATATCGTCCGTCTGCATCAGTGGTCGTACCCACCGCCGTGCTTTTTACCAAAATGTTTACACCTGGAAGCGGCTTACTCGTTTCATCGAGGACTTGGCCAGAAACTGAAATTTCGGCAATAATAGTTCCTTCTTTCGATGAGGCCATAACACGATCCACATCCTCTTTCAACAAAAGGTATTCTTCGCGTTGGAACATCGCAATTACTGGTGCTTCCTTTCTTTTCTTGACAACAATTTGATCGCCTCGAATCTTGAAGACCAGGTCGGCTCTTTCGCCCAACTCGCGCAGCGCCGTTTCAACGGGTACGTGATCCAGGGTCAGGGTGATTTTTTCCGTGTTGTTCGTGACCTTGTGGTTATAGAAGAACCGAAAGTTGGTTTGGGCCTCGAAGGATTCAAGAACTTCCTTAACCGACGCAGATTGGACCGACAAAACAATAGTTGCCGTCTTGTCCTCTTTTTTTAGGGTATCCCTGGCCTGAAGGTTCAGGGTACATATGATTAGTAAAGTTGCAATCATAGGTCTGTTCGGTTTAATTCTTGATAGTAAGTCAGGCCAATGACATAAGTGGTCCGATAAAGTTTTTTTCATAACTTTGGGATTGGTTAACAATTTTATTTTGAGAGTGTTAATCGACCCTTGCCAGTAACTATTACAGCAAGGGATTCGAGCCGGAAGTGGTGCAAACACTTTCGGCTCCTTGTTTTTAATGTGGGGTGTTTTTCGTGGTCATTTTGGGTTTAGGTGTGTTTGGAAAAGGTTAGTCGTTACAAAAGCTCCCCGTGATATAAACTTCATTAGCGTACACTGTGTATCCGATCTTATCAGATGTGCCAAAAAGTTCTAAAACTTCATCAAGGGACATGTTATTGATCTTCGCTGTAAACCGGCAATCAAGCGACGAGGCTTGGTCGGTATGAATGGCAACATTGAATGTGCGTTCCAGAATTGGCAAAATTTCGTAGAGTGGCTGATCATCGAACACCAATACCCCGTTTCGCCATGACGTGTAGTTGTCAGTCACAACGTTGTGCTCTACCAGCAACCGCTTTTTCTCTGTCAGATAAACTGCACGTTGGTTGGCGGCAAGTGTGACAATATCGGCGGAAGCTCCGGAAAGAGAGATCTTGCCATGCACGAGCGTCGCCTCAACTTTGTGCTCACCGTGGTATCCCTTTACATTGAAGGCGGTTCCAAGCACCTTTATCTGTACATCTTGAACGTGGACAATAAACGGTCGGGACTTGTCCGGGGTAACATCAAAATAAGCTTCCCCTTGTAAATATACATCACGCGTTTCACCGCTGAGAAAATCGTTTGAATACTCTAGTCTTGAGTCGGCATTTATCCAGACTTTGGTGCCGTCTTCGAGCGTGATGAGCGAACGTCCACCTTTAGGTATAACATGTTCCTGAAGATGAACTTTGGCATCCGAACCCTTTGGCACGGCAACCGATTTCATCAATCGGGTACTTGGTTGTTGATTAATGAAAAACCATGATGAAAAGGCCAAAAGAGACGCCGTGATAACTGCGGCGTAGGAAAACATCCGGATTCTTCTTGACCTCAACCTGACAATTTGGTGAACAGTTGAGGCCGATGCTGGCACGTCAATCCGGTCGTTGATCTGCTGATGTAGATTAGCCAACATTTCCGTTGGAATCATCACCGGTTGACCGTCAAATAATTTCAAGAAATTCGTCGCCTCTTTAATCTCTTCCTCTTTTTGAGGGTTTTGAGCTAAAAAAGCGGTCCAGAACCCATCGAGGTCTTTTGTTGGCGATTTCACCCAGCGGATAAAGCTATCATCGCCAATAAAATCATCCGCAGAATATTTCGTGTAATCTTTCATTAAACGAATCAATAAAGGTCTTTACTACTGAAAAGCAGGAACACTCGATTGCTTAGCGAAATTTTCAGGATTTTTTTTGAAGGGCGAATCGTAGTGCTCCGATAGCCTGAGAAACCAGGGTGCACGCCGACGATTCGGACAGGCCCATCACGGATGCAATGGCCTCGTTGTTAAGCCCCTGAAAAAATTTGAGGTATATTGATTCGCGCTGGCGTTTTGTAAGCCTCTCGAGTGCGCGCTTTAAGCTTGCCTTTTTTGCTTGATCAGTTTCCTGAGCTACCATGATTTGCTCCACAGAGAAGTTCATCTTTTCTTCCAGATACTGAACTTCGTCGGTAATTTCTTCACGTCTCCTGACACTGTGAACCGTCCTTGCAATCCGGCGACGCAATGCTTTCAACAAGTAGAACTTTATCGAATTTGTCTCACTGAGATTTTGGCGTCTGTTCCAAAGTTCAACGAACAAGTCCTGGATGCAATCCAATACAAGTTCTTGATCTCTGGTAAATCGTGTGCCGTAGGAAAAGAGGTTTGAAGCATGTTCTTTGAAAATATAATCCAATGCTTCGCGATTGCCTTGCCGAAACGCATTCCAAATCTTTGAATCTTTATCCGACGGGGAGTCATTGTTTGTAAAGAAGAGCGGCCCGGTTGTAGGTGCAGATTCAACATGATATAATGATATCGTGTTCGTGTCGTCCATGGCTTAAGTGATGTGAAATTAAACCACGTATTTGCGGAAAACAAACGTTTGAGGTAAAAAATGTATTTCGTACACTTAATGTGCCCGGACACAGCATCGTTATAAGAAACAGATGGGCAAACATGGATTTCTAAAAATTCGCCTGGCGTAATCTTCTGGGCGGTAACCTAACGCTGCATGTTATTTCGCGGCGTCACACCAAATGTATGT
>DATHIE010000099.1:0-9863 GCA_035316905.1 Chryseolinea sp.
TATGCTAAACTTGAAAGAGCATCGGCGATCTTTCGGTCATTTGATAATCTTGGCACCTTGTTCTGTCCGCCTAGCTTTCCGACTGATTTCATATAGTCGATAAAAGTATTTCTACGAACGCTATTAACACGGAGCGTTCGCAGAATGTTACCGGTAATCAAGTCATCGTAATAAACATTCAGTTTACGTAAATGTTTATCAAGTTCCAATGAAAATGCATCAAGGTCTCCAGGCTCCCTGGCAAATTCAATGATCCATTCATGATGTGGCAGCCCATCGGACGGCGTTACCTGGGGAGCAACCGTGAACTCTACCAGTTCCACATCAGCAAATTTTTCCATAGTAAGCTTCATTGCCTTTTCCACTTCTTCACCGATCACGTGCTCACCAAACGCTGAAATGAAGTGTTTGATCCGGCCGGTTACAATCAGCCGATACGGATTTTTTGAAACAAACTTTACGGTATCACCTATGGAGTATCCCCATAACCCTGCGTTGCTGTTTATTATCAATGCATAGTTTTTGTCGAGCTCTACGTCCTCAATTGAAACTCTTGTGGGCTTTTGACTGAAGTATTCTTCAGCAGGAATAAACTCGAAAAATATTCCCGTGTTCAACAACAACAATAAGCCAGGCTCCACCTGTGAATCCTGGTAAGCGATAAATCCTTCTGATGCCGGATAGGTCTCGATTGAGTCGACTTTCTTACCGATCGATTCGATAAGCTTGGCACGATAAGGTTCAAAATTCACACCGCCATAAATGAATAAAGAAAAGTTCGGGAAAACGTCCTTTATCTTCTTTCCAGTACGTGCTTGAATGCGATCGAAGTACATCTGAACCCACGGCGGGATTCCAGAGATCATTCTCATGTCTGCACCGATTGTTTCATCAACGATCCGTTCGAGCTTTTCCTCCCAGTCTTCGATACAATTTACAGTATAGCTTGGCTTTTGATTTGTTCGTATGATCGCCGGGATCTCATGATTCACGATACCCGACAATCGACCCGTTTTTATTCCAGACTTTTCTGAAAGTATTGGGCTACCGGAAAGGAATATCAATTGCCCATCGAGGAATGATCCATCACCCTTTTCATGAACGTACATTAATGATGCATTGCGGGCATTTACAAAATGATTGGACACTGAATCATTTGTGATAGGAATGTATTTTGTACCCGACGTAGTACCTGATGTTTTTGCAAGGTATTTCGGCTTGCCCCTCCAAAGAATGTCTGCTTCACCGTGTAATACTTTTTCAACATAGGGTTTCAGTTGTTCGTAATCGCGGATTGGTACGCGGGCTTTAAAATCCTCATAGGTTTTGATTGAGCCAAAGTCATGATCTTTGCCGAATTGCGTTGAGCGTCCGAGCTTGATCAGGTATTCGAATACCTTCTTTTGATATCCGAATGGATCGCTGGCCCACTTTCTCGTTTCGGCGTCTATATACGCAGCAAATGGCTTTGCAAGACTGGAACGTATCCCCATATTCTGCAAAACTAACAAAATTGATTGTCCAAATAAGGATGTATTTAGCCGTCAGGGAAACCCTTAAGCTGCAATTCACTCAAAGCTTTTATTTTTGTCGCGAACGTTAAACTTAGCCATCCCTGGCTGCGTTTTTGTTAGAGGATTGAAATTATACAACTTCACGACATGAAAACTACCCTTAAGATCTTAGTAGTGGGATTTATTGCCGGCTTCGGCGGAGCTTACGCGGCTTACGACTTACTCATTAAGCCATCACTGGAAAAGATCCCATCCGAAATAAAATACAATGCCGTTAGTGACGAATCTCCTGCCTTTAGCTCCACGTCCACTCCTGCTACGGTTCCCTTTGCTGCCGACCCCGTTGATTTTAGTGAAGCAGCATCGAAAGCAACGCAGAGTGTTGTCTATATTAACAGCATATCACGAGGTGCATCATATACTACATGGGATTGGTTTTTTGGCGAAGGTACAGCTGGTGGCCGCACGCAAGTAAGCAGTGGTTCAGGTGTTATTTTTTCGCGTGACGGATACATCATAACAAACAATCACGTGATCGAATCCGCTGAACGCATTGAAGTAAATTATAATAAGCGCAGCTATCCAGCTGAATTGATCGGAACTAATCCATCGACCGATCTTGCTGTTATCAAGATCAACGAGACGGGGTTACCGGCAATCACAATAGGCAGCTCCAAGAATGTGCAGGTAGGTGAATGGGTAATTGCCGTAGGAAATCCTTTTTCACTGGCTTCAACCGTAACTGCCGGCATAGTAAGCGCAAAGGGCCGGCGGATTGGAATTCTTGAAGACCGCTTTCCTATCGAGTCATTTATCCAAACAGATGCTGCAATTAACCCTGGAAACTCGGGAGGAGCTCTGGTAAATAAAAGCGGAGAACTCGTTGGTATCAATTCCGCGATCCTAAGTCGCACAGGTACATACACAGGATATGCATTTGCAATCCCCGTCGATATTGCAAAGAAAGTTTTTGATGACCTGGTTAAGTACGGTGTAGTACAGCAGGGATTTATTGGAGGAAGCGTTGTCGAATACAATTACGAAAACGCGAGAAAATACGACCTCGACACGAAGGTGAAAAACTACAATGGCGTATTGCTAGAGGGCATTGAACGAAACGGCCCCGCCATCGATGCGGGACTTAAACCCGGCGACATCATCGTTAAGTTCAATAACATTGATATCAATTCACAAAGCGCTTTCGAAGAAGAGCTGAGTTATCATTACCCAGGCGACAAGGTTTCGATAAGTTATGTTCGTGATTCAAAAGTCTCGACAACATCGCTTACTCTGGTGAACTTAAATGGAACCACGGAGATCATCAAAAGAAAGATCTTCAATAATGAAGCACTCGGTGCGCAACTGGAAGCAACGCAGTATGGTATCAAAGTTTTTAGGATTAAAGACAACAGTGTGCTCAAACAG
Source organism: Chryseolinea sp. (assembly GCA_035316905.1). GTDB lineage: Bacteria > Bacteroidota > Bacteroidia > Cytophagales > Cyclobacteriaceae > Chryseolinea. The sequence continues at coordinate 2,940 of DATHIE010000099.1, forward strand.
ATCGGTGTTCCGGAGAACTTTACGATTATCGCCATAAACCGCGTTCGCGTTAAGGATCCGGAAGAGGTCGTTGAGTTTTTTTCGAAGTTTAAAGGTCGTGGCGCGCTATACGGAGTGAACAGCTCACGCCAGCAGGTGGAAATACCGTTCGTGATTAGGTAGTTATCCTTCATTCAGGTCTGTCATCCAGAGCGCATTCTCATTCCATAAAGCTTGCTCGCTCGGAATGGAGGCACCAGTCTGATAAGAAACAATTGAATTTTCCCGCGAAGGAACTCCTTCCGAATTGATTGCACCTTCACGGATGGGGTTCCTTCTCGTGAAGATTTACCATTGCTAACTCAATGTGCAAAACCCCTTCCAGGAGTGCAGTTGTTTGACAACGAAGCAAGCGCTCTGGATGACAGTACTAAGGGAGGAGGTGGTTTTAGAAAAGTAGTTGGATGTCAAGCATTGTTGACAGCACAAATACTTAAACAATCGCAGGGAATGACTACTGGTAAATAAAGGATCCCAGATCAGGATACCCTCAATTTTAATTTTTTCCCAAGGTCGTCGACGGTTGCCTTGAAGTTGGGATCTGTTTTCATCATGTCTTCAACTGACTCGAGCGCATGTATTACGGTGCTGTGATCACGGCCTCCGAAATTCTCTCCAATAAGAGCTAGTGTCAATTGAGTGTAGCGCTTGCAGAAATACATCGCAACCTGACGGGGAATCACGATCTCTCTCTTCTTTACCTTGCCCTTCATCAATTCAAGATCAACCTTGAATGCATCAGCTACAGTTTTTTGAATGAAATCCACACTTACGTCAGATTGGATCTCCTTAATTATGTTCTTGAGGACTTCTTTTGCCAGCTCGAGATCTATTTCTTTCTTCAGCAGTGTCGCGTGGAAAATAAGGGAGTTCAATACACCTTCCATGTCGCGAAGGTTAGTATCGACGCTGTAAGCAAGATATTCTGAAACTTCTGTAGGAATTTTTATTCCATCTGCCAACATTTTCCTGTTGATGATAGCGAGTTTCGTTTCGAAATCAGGTTCCTGCAAATCGGCAGTCAATCCCCATTTGAAACGCGACAACAGTCTTTCCTGGAATCCTTTCATATCCCGTGGTGGACAATCGCTAGTCATGATTATTTGTTTGCCGGATTGATGAAGCTGGTTGAAAATATGGAAAAACATTTCCTGTGTCTTCTCCCTGCCGGCGAGGAACTGTACGTCGTCGAGGATGAGCAAATCCACCTGCTGATAAAAATTCTGAAAATCCTGCAGCATGTGATTCTGCAATGCATTCAGGCACTGGTTGGTGAAATCGCTTTGATCGACGTACAATACCACCTTCGAAGGCATGTTGTTCTTTATATCGTTTCCAATGGCCTGAACGAGGTGGGTCTTTCCTACTCCAACACCACCGTACAGCATTAAAGGATTGAAAGACGTTACGCCAGGTTTTTTCGAGACAGCGACTCCTGCGGAACGCGCCAGTCGGTTGCAGTCCCCTTCGACGAAATTATCAAAAGTGTATGTTGCGTTAAGACGGGAATTAACCGTCTGCGGGTTTAATGCCTTATATGAAAATGGTGAATATTCATCCGCTGGAAATCCATTTACGTTGCTTCGGCGATTGCCCGCACCGTTAGCAGGATAACTAACAGAGACTGGTGGCGTTTGTTGATTGCCGCTATCGACAACAACGGAATACTCTAATCGTCCGGTGGGACCAAGCACGGTGTGAATTGCTCTTTTTAAGACGGGAACGTAGTTATCTTCCAGCCACTCATAAAAGAACTGAGACGGAACCTGAATTGTAAGGACGTCACCATCAACACGTAGAGGAGCAATAGGCTTGAACCAGGTATTAAAATTTTCTTCCCCAACATTCTCGCGAATGACTTCGAGACAATCACTCCAAACTGTTGTGCAGCTAACTTCCATTGATCTTTCTGTTCTATCGGATTTTATGGCTTCCATGGGGAAAGGGAGACAAAGATGTAAAAAAAGAGTTAAAGAAAACAAGACGGGTCAACTTGATTTTTCAGAAAAAAAAATCATAGTGAAAAACTAAAATTAAAACGCAAATGCTTGATAAAAAACGTGAATAAAATTAAGTTGATTTTATTTCCATGTCTGAACACGCCCTTCTTGACCAGTTGCTGAATTCGTTCCCAAAATCGAACAAGGAAGAATGGTCCCGAGCCGCGTCAAAGGAAATTGGCGGAAAAGACCCATTAGAACACTTGACATGGGAATCGAGCGACGAAATTAATTTTCTGCCTTACTATGATTTGGAAAATAATACAGCGCTAGAGTATTTAAAAAGCTTTACTTTATGTTCCACGGTCAGTTCCACATCAGCTCGCACGTGGAGCTGCGTTCCAAAAATTTCTCTTCCATCAAATAAAAATGCAAACGCAATAGCTCTCAACCATTTGGCAAATGGCGCCGACGGAATTCTTTTTGACTTTGCTCAGTCATTCAATCCTGATCTCGATTCTTTATTATCTGAAATTCATTGGCCCTTCTGCAATGTCTCGTTTTTAGTTACTCCACCAACAAATTTGATTCAGCTCATCATCGAATACGCCGGAAAAAAAAATTATGATCCGAAGTTGCTGACTGGGACAATATTTTGTAAAAGGGAGCGTAATAATGATTATCACGAACTGAAAGAAGTCGAACCGTACAAAATGCTTCGTGTTCTGGGGATTCAGATTCCCTCCTCGTCTCCCATCAAGGAAATTTCATCAGCATTAATTCAAGCGGCAGCTCTGATGGATACTCTCACGGACGCCGGCTATAATAAAGACTTCATTTGGCGTAATCTTAGTTTTTCACTAGCCAGTGGAAAGAATTTCCTGATCGACATCGCAAAACAAAAAACATTACGATTACTTCTTTATCAGCTGGGCCAGGCTTTTGAGTTAAAACACTATACAGAAGTTGAAATAAACATTCGCGTTGAACCCTGGACGGATGAACGATTCCAGCCACACGGCAACATGATCAGCGGGTCGGTAGCGGCGATAGCGGCTGTTGCCGGCGGATGTGATTCGCTTACTATCCTTGCTGAGGATGAAAACAACGCGACAATGACTCGTATAGCTCGAAACGTTTCCAACATCCTTCGAGAAGAATCTCACATGAACAAGGTTGCCGACCCGACCGCGGGATCATACGCAATAGATAATATTATCGACCGGCTGGCCGTTGCTGCATGGAGAGAATTTCAGCATAACATGACGCAGCTATGAAACCGGACTTTTCAAAAATAAATCATAATACCTTTTCGCCGCCAGCGCACGGAACTTCTGCCGGTGGATGGAAAAGTCCGGAAGAGATTGAGATAAAAAAAGAATACTCGTCAGACGATTCGAAAAACCTCGCGCATCTGTTTTATGCGGCGGGCCTTCCACCCTATGTGCGAGGACCCTATGCTACAATGCATACATCAAAGCCCTGGACGATTCGCCAGTATGCAGGCTTTTCAACAGCAAAAGAATCAAATGCATTTTACAGACGTAACATAGCAGCCGGTCAGCGTGGTTTATCCGTTGCATTTGACCTTCCAACACATCGCGGATATGATTCTGACCATCCCAGAGTATCTGGTGATGTGGGAAAAGCAGGTGTTGCGATCGACTCGGTGCTTGACATGAAATTGTTGTTTGAAGGAATTCCGCTGGATACCATGTCAGTCTCCATGACCATGAATGGAGCGGTCATACCGATCATGGCATTCTATATCGTCGCTGCCGAAGAGCAGGGCGTGAAACCGGAACAACTCAGCGGCACAATTCAGAATGATATCCTCAAAGAGTTTATGGTACGCAATACGTACATCTATCCTCCTGAGCAATCCATGCGTATTGTAGCTGATATTTTCAGGTACACTTCACAACACATGCCGAAGTTCAATTCGATCAGCATCAGTGGTTATCACATGCACGAAGCCGGAGCGCCTGCACATATTGAATTGGCGTATACCCTGGCCGATGGATTGGAGTACATCCGTACCGGACTGAACGCAGGAATTGCTGTCGATGATTTTGCGCCACGGCTTTCATTCTTCTGGGGTATTGGAATGAACTTCTTTATGGAGATCGCCAAAATGCGTGCGGCAAGATTATTATGGTCGAAGATCGTTCAGCAATTCAATCCGGCCAATCCAAAGTCAATGGCATTGCGAACCCACTGTCAGACTTCAGGATGGAGCCTAACTGCACAAGACCCATATAATAACGTGACGCGGACTTGTATAGAAGCGTTGGCTGCCGTTCTCGGCGGAACACAATCGCTTCACACAAATTCACTTGACGAAGCAATCGCATTGCCCACAGATTTTTCAGCTCGAATAGCTCGAAACACTCAGCTATATCTTGATAAGGAAATTGGAATAACTCATGTTGTTGATGCGTTAGGCGGATCCTATTACATCGAAAGTCTTACCGCCCAGCTTGCTGAAAATGCCTGGAGATTGATAGAGGAAGTTGAAAACTATGGTGGTATGACCAAAGCCATTGAACGTGGAATTCCGAAGATGCGTATTGAACAAGCGGCAGCGGCCAAGCAAGCGCGCATAGATTCGGGACGCGATGTGATAGTTGGTGTCAATAAATACGTTTCAAGCGAAAAGAAAGACTTTGACACACTTGAGGTTGATAATACTGCCGTACGAAAGGAACAGATCGAAAGACTCGAGAAACTAAAAAGAGAACGCAATCAGGAAGAAGTTACAGTTGCCTTGCAATTGATAACAGAAGCCACAAACGACAAGGAGCAAAATCTGCTCGCACTTGCGATCGATGCCGCGCGAAAACGAGCGACATTGGGTGAAATATCGGCTGCGATGGAAAAAGTATTCGGGCGATACAAAGCTACGATCAAATCAATTTCAGGCGTATATTCGAAAGAGATGAAAGACCAGAAAGACTTTGAAGAAGCAAAAAAGCTTTCCGATCAATTTGCAGCATTGGATGGTCGCAGACCAAGGATATTGGTAGCAAAGATGGGCCAGGATGGTCATGACCGTGGTGCGAAAGTTATTGCAACGAGCTTTGCCGATCTCGGATTTGATGTAGATATAGGTCCGTTGTTTCAAACGCCCGAAGAGGTTGCTATGCAGGCTGCAGAGAATGACGTTCACATGATTGGTGCGTCGAGTCTTGCCGGTGGACATAAGACGTTAATTCCACAGCTCATTCAATCGCTAAAGAAAATCGGCAGACCCGATATTATGGTTATTGCGGGCGGTGTAATCCCAGAACACGATCATGAGTTCCTTAAAAGTGCGGGCGTTGCTTTTGTGTTTGGGCCGGGAACTGTAATTACAACAGCTGCAAAAGAAATCTTAAACAAACTCATTCATGATAAATAGACATGCTCCCTACTTTCATGGAGGGTTAATGTGTGGCGTGTCTTAAGTTTTCCCCTTGAATTTTAGTAGCTTAGTAGTAAAATCTGATTCAATGGTCATGAAAATTTACAGGTACTCCTTGTTACTGGTATTGACTCTGGCTGTAATTCAGCCACTATTTTGTCAAAACAAAAAGTTTGACAAAAGCCTGAGAAAAATAGACTCCCGATACAATGCAGGGAGTTTCTCCAAGGCCAACAGCTCTCTGCAAAGCTTGAAGAAGTCCATTATTGCAAAGATGGGTCCGCAGAATACGTACATGCCTGGGGTGTACATTCGCGAAGCTCACCTTAGCCTCGCATTAGGGGTACTCGACGGCTTTGACAAGGCATTAAACAACGCTTTGGCCAGCAGCCTTGCAACGTTTGGCGAAAACAGCGCGAGCTATGCAGGTACTATGATAGACGTGGCGGGGGCATACAATGAGTATGGGAACTTCAGAATTAGCCGTGAGTATACCGCAAAAGCAAAAGAGCTTTTAAGCCGCACTAACCAACTCAATGATCAGCTGAATGCCCGCATAGGACTTGTTGAAGCCGAAGCCATGACCGGCCAGGGATTCTGCAATGAAGCGCTTGCATTACTAAAAACCCTCGAACCCTATTATGCAGCTCGAGCGGTGGAAAAAGAAACCATTGTACAGGGTGGTACCATCAAAACTCAACGAGTACCCGATGTAGAGATCCCTAAGCGATACAGTGATTTTGCAAAGTTGCTCACTATGACTGCAAATGCCTATGGCAAAAAAGGAAGCCTTCTTTCTGCGGACTCTGCGTTTAACGCCGCGCAAACCTGGATCAGCAAGAATCAGAAATATATGGGAGAAACAAGCCTGGCGCTGGTGCAGAACAACTACCTCTATGCAAAAATGCTTATTGATAATGGAAACGAAGAGCGGGAAAAGAGACTCGAGTTTGACAATATCCTTTCAAGCCTGAAAAAGAAAGCGAATCCAACTAATCAATTGGCGCACGACTTATACCTCGCCTACCTCCATCAGCTTCTTGTAGAAGAAAACCGTGCACGATATCTCAATACTAAACTTGAGTATCAAAAAGTCATAGACAAGAATTTTCCGAAGGGTAGCGTGTTTCAAATAAACCTGAAGGCGGTCGAGTTCGATTCTAAACTGGAACGCGATAAAACCAAAGATCTGGAGCAGGATGCGTCAAACCTGCTCAACTCTAAGTCGTTGCCAAAAAACTATAGGACGACCGAACATATCCTCAACTTCCTATTCGAAGTCGCCCAACGTGAAAAGCGATACGTCAATTCAGAAAACTATCTCACACAACTGGCTGGCATACGAAAAGAATTGTACGGCGAGACCTCGCCGGAGTATCACCTGGCCAAGATCCGCCTTGCAAGCTTTTACCTCGATTACACCAACAAGATCGATGAAGCCCAGAAAATATTTGACGAAAGTTATACAAAGCTTGTTGCAAAGGAGATTGGTGCCTGGCATAAGGATCACCTTGATATCCTCAATCACCTGGCAGCCCTCTA
>DATHIE010000100.1:0-12368 GCA_035316905.1 Chryseolinea sp.
ATCCAATTACAAAGCTGGTGTATATTCCTGCGATGCATTTTCCCATGGTCTACACAGCGCAAAAGGAATTCAAATACAGTCGCGACGATAATACGGGAGTTCGCATGGGCGCTGATTTGTTTCCTACTGGCGAGGTCATCAAAAGCGAAGCATTTCTTCTTGCGTGGGATCCAGTACTTCAGAAGGAACGATGGCGCGCAAAGATGAACGTTGTTGATTTTAATGGAGGTGTTCTTTCAACGGCGGGGAATCTGGTCTTTCAGGGAACTACCGACGGGTACTTCGTAGTCTATGCTGCTGATACGGGAGAAAAATTAAAGGAGATCCAAACAGGCGTGGGTATCATGGCAGCTCCATCAACGTATAGCATAGACGGCGAACAGTTTGTGGTAGTCATGGCTGGATTTGGAGGCGCAACACTGCCATTCCTGCCTGATCTTGCTGCGGCACACAAGTATGAAAACAATGGGGTAATACTCTCCTATAAGCTGGGTGGAACTGACACCCCATTGCCGCCAGCTGTCTCGGCCATCACCGTCCCAAGACCGCCTGATCATGTATTGTCAGATGCACAAATCAAAGAGGGTGAAAGTTTTTACAATTCCATTTGTATCTTCTGCCACGGTGGCTTCGGGGCCAAGCACATTTCAGCTTATCCTGATCTCGCGAAGATGTCCGAGAATACACATCAGCAGTTCAATTCAATCGTGCTCAAAGGTGCACTGAGTACATACGGTATGGCCAGTTTTAGCGACATAATGGATGAAAAAAAAGCGGAAGCTGTACATCAATTTTTGATACAGCAACAACAAAAGCTGTTTGCAGATTCCTTGACTAATGTTGCCAATCGGTAGAAGTTTAGTACTTACTCTACATTAAATTATCCTTCATGAAACGCCTTATCACCATCGCATTCCTTCTTTCATCGGTCATCTTGCGTTCACAGCCAGCTGTTATCAAACAATATGTGGGCAACGAAAAAAACAGGCACCGCTGGCTGAAAGAGTACACTGACTTTCTCTCAATACCGAATGTGTATGGCGACTCGTTGAATATAGTTAAGAACGCAAGCTTCATTCACGACTGGCTAAAGCGGAACGGTGTAAAAAGTCAATTGCTGTATTCAGGGAAACCGCGTTCAGCGCCGTTTGTATACGGAGAAGTGATCAAACCAGGAGCGACTACGACACTTGCTTTTTATGCACATTATGACGGTCAACCGGTAAACCCCAAACAATGGGCCGAAGGCCTTCAACCATTTACTCCGGTACTGATGTCCGATCGTCTCGATAAAGGAGGAAAGATAATTCCATTTCCTTCTGATAAAGATGCGATTAATTCTCAGTGGCGTTTATATGGTCGTGGATCCGCCGATGATAAGGCCGGTGTGTTTGCAATCATCACCGCATATGAGGCCATCGTCGCTAGCGCTCTCAAACCAAACGTAAATATAAAATTCTTTTTTGAAGGTGAGGAAGAAGCTGGTTCCGTTTACCTCGATGAAATCTTCAAACGAAATAAGGAACTGCTCAAGGCTGATCTTTGGATAATATGCGATGGTCCAAGGCATATATCGGGGAAAAAGCAGGTGTTGTTCGGCGTTCGGGGTGATGTAAATCTGGACTTGACGCTTTACGGCGCGAAACGACCACTTCACAGTGGAAACTATGGCAACTGGGCACCCAATCCCGCGATGCGTTTAGCCCAACTGTTGGCAACAATGAAAGACAAGAACGGCAATGTTCTTGTTGAAGGATTTTATGATGATGTAATCCCTTTGTCGGAAACGGAGAAACAGGCATTAAAAAAAATACCGGACGTCGAGGAAGCATTGAAACAGGACCTCGCATTGTCAAAACCTGATGGCGAGGGAAAATCATTTATGGAATTGCTTAACCTGCCGACACTAAATATAAATGGTATACAAAGCGGCAACATTGGAAGCATGGCAGCTAACGTAATTCCCACCGAAGCGACGGCGGTGATCGACCTCCGATTGGTGCTTGGAAACGATGTTGAACGTCAAATCGATAAAGTGAAACGTCATATTGAGAAGGAAGGATATTATGTTATCGATCATACACCTTCTGACGAAGAACGAATGAAATATCCGCTGCTTGCAAAGGTTGTCAAACGAGGCTCAGGCTATAATGCGCAACGGACACCTATGGATCTGCCGCTTGCTCAAAAAGTGGTCAAGGCTGTAGGGGAAACAGTTGGTGGCGATGTAATCACCGTCCCCTCACTGGGTGGCAGTCTTCCGCTGTACTTGTTCGAGAAGTATCTCGGTTCGAAACCTATTACAGTGCCAATTGTCAACTACGATAACAACCAGCATGCAGAGAACGAAAATGTAATCCTTCAATATCTATGGGACGGGGTCGAGACCATGAGTGTTATAATGCTCATGAAGTGAGCCACGTTGCCGGGAGGATAAGTTCGGAAGAGCTCAGAAACGTTAAACCTTTTTCTGCCTATATTCATCTCCGAAAAAAGTCCATGGCGAGAATACTGCTTACCGTTATTTTGATTATCTGCTCTGTACGAGTTTTTGGCCAAGCCAAACCCTCGCCTAAATCATTGGCTGAATATTTTACGGATGTGAGTAAAGTAACCTCCAGGAATCGTTCGATTTGGAATACGGATCTTTATGGTCCCATTTTGTTTGTTGATCCTCAATCGAGAGACCTCTACAGCAACGAAAGAGATTCTGCTGGGGTGTTGACTCAGGAATCCGGACTTTTTATCGGCAAGCTTCCGAAGGATGTTAACATAGCAAACACGTCAATCAGGTGGAATGGCAACCGGTGGGCGATGATACTGCTCCCACTGTCAGACAACCGCAATGAAAGGCTAGCCCTCATCACGCACGAACTCTTTCACCTCGCGCAACCAGTGTTGAAATTTAAAAGTGTTGATGCCGACAACAATCACCTCGACAAAAAACTAGGAAGGACATATCTCCGGCTTGAACTGGAGGCACTGCAGAAAGCAGTAAAATCGCCGGGGCGGGAAGGTATAACGCATATTATAAACGCTTTGCGTTTTCGAAAGCTACGTCATCAGATCTTCCCGGATGCCGACTCTACTGAGAACCTGCTTGAACTGAACGAGGGCCTCGCTGAGTACACCGGACTAATAATGAGCGAGCGTACTCCAGAACAGATAACTGAGCACTTAGTAAATAATTTCGATGTGTTTCAGCAGAATAAAACGTTTGTGAGATCCTTTGCCTATCAAACCATTCCTGTATATGGATATTTGACACGTAAACTTGTTAAGGAAAAATGGAATCAGGATATCACAATGAAAACAAACCTTACAGATTATTTTATAGCATCGTTTAAGGTTAATATTCCTTCAAACCTTGAAACATACGCGTCGCGGGCGTCTGTTAATTATAATGGAGAACAGATCAAACAGGAAGAAGAGCAACGTGAGGCCAACAATATAAAGTTGATCAATGAGATGACTCTCAAGTTTATCAAGAATCCTCACCTTGAGATTGCTTTTGAGCGCATGAATGTTTCTTTTAATCCCAGTAATCTCATCCCTCTTGAGAACTACGGTACTGTTTACCCTACCTTGCGGATTACGGACAATTGGGGTATCCTCACCGTTGAAGATGGCGCGCTCATGAGTGCGGATTGGAGCAAAGTAATTGTAACTGTTCCCGTGGAAGATAATAATAATGGTTTAGTAAAAGGCAAGGGATGGACGCTTGAGCTAAAAGTTGACCGATACCTCATCGTGCGGGACGAAGCCTCATCGAACTATTACCTTAGAAAGAAATAGTTCGCGCGAAGTCAATCCGCGCTGTCTTGAAATAAAGACAATTCTTACCTATTTTTCTACCTTATCTGCCGTATGATTGTCTATACAACCTCTCAAAACGACAACGAGTTGAAGGGCATTCTGAATTTGCAAAAGGCCAATTTGGCAAGGAACCTGCATCAGGAGGAGATCGAAAACCAGGGATTTGTTACTGTATTGCACCGACTGGAGGATCTTCAGAAGATGAATGCCATCGAACAGCACATAATCGCTAAGGACGACGACACCGTTGTTGCCTACCTGTTAGCGATGACTGAAAAATCGAAATTTGACATTCCGGTTCTTGTTCCAATGTTCGAGATGTTTGAAACCATCCAATATAAAAATAAACCATTGTCGAAGTACAACTATATGGTTGTCGGTCAGGTGTGTGTCCATAAGAAGTATCGTGGGCAGGGAGTATTGGATAAATGTTACGATCTCTACATTGATAACTTCAGACAGCGATACGATTTTGCCGTCACGGAGATCGCTACCAGCAATCAGCGATCACTTAACGCGCATAAGCGGATTGGATTTAGGACAATCCACGAATACGCCGCACCTGATGGAGAGCAGTGGGCTATCGTTTTACTGGAATGGCCTGGGAAGTAAACCAACAACCATTGTATGAAAGTTCTTTTTCTCTTTGTCCTCGTTATGATGACGTCATGCGTAATGCAGGACGAAAACAAATTCTATATGCCTGCGGAATGGGAGCCACATGACGCTATCTGGCTGGGATGGGAAGATGACCAGCTACAATACCGTCCGGCGGTCGTCAAGATTATCAAAGCACTCAAGGCCCACGTTAAGATCAAGATTGCAGTTTCCGACGACAGTCTGATGCGCGTAGCAAAAAAGTATTTGCAAGAAGAGGGCATTGACCCGTCCCAACTCCAATTTTATAACACTGACGGAGCTGGTTATTGGATAAGAGATTTTGGAGCAACCTTTCTGGTGAATGGCAAGGGTCAAATCGCTGTAGCGGGCTTCGGTTGGAATCGTTATGGCTATCCTGGGTGGTTGGAGATCAGGTATGATAACAATAGGGATAGCATATCAAAATATCTTATGAAGCATGAGGTGAAAATGAAATTGACTGACGGGGTGGATAGTTTGATGGCTGTTGTAGAAGGGGCCTCCACCTTACGAACAGATGTCAAGCATGAAGGAGGGGCAACGGAAGTTAACGGAAAAGGCACGCTTATTCTTTGCGAAGCAACGGTATTTCAACGGAATCCTGGTCGTTCGAAGGAAGAACTCGAATCAGAATTCAAAAGAGTGTTGGGCGTAACAAATATCATTTGGATGAAGAAAGGTCTAGCCGATGATCCACTGCATTTTTTCAGGAGAATTAGCAACAATTATGTGGGAGGAGGCACTGGCGGTCATACGGATGAATTTGTAAGGTTCGCGAACGCTAATACCATTTTGTTGGCATGGATTGAGGAATCTGAAAAGGATTTGAATCCGGTCAATCAAATGAACTATGACCGAATGAATGAAAATTTTAAAATACTGGCAGAAGCGAGAGACCAGGATGGCCAGGCGTTTGCAATCGTCAAAGTGCCGCTGCCGGATCTTATCGTAAAGGAAGTAACTGCAAAAGAGAATATTGATGGCGGAGACTGGGATGGTCCCCTTTTGAAACCGAGCTATTTTCCTGCGAAGGAGTCTCCAACGGAAGGAGATACTTTATTAAGAGTTCCGGCTGCGAGTTATTTGAACTACCTGGTCACAAACAGGGTTGTGCTTTTGCCGACGTATACCGCCGTTGGTTCTTCAGCGGAAAAGGAAAATGAGGTCAAAAGAATTTTCCAGGAACAATTTCCAGAAAGAGAGATCGTGTTTATTGACGCGATGCCTCAGAACTGGCAGGGAGGAGGAATTCATTGCTCGACCCAACAACAGCCCGCAAGGAAATAGTCCTCGATTGTGATTGATAAATTTTTTCACAGATCAAGCAATAACATTATACTTGTCCTTTAATTACTGCTTACATGTATCGCATAACTTTATTTATCTGCGCATCTTTCCTTCCATTCCTTCACGCAAACGCCCAATCAGCGGAAAAGGTCACCAACAATTACATTAAGTTTATTGGCGGCGAAAAGAACTGGAAGAAAATTAAGACCCTGACGACCTCGGGTGAATATGATTATGGAGGGATATCGTTTCCATTCAAAACATACGCCGTGGCTCCTAATCGTTATAAGTTTAAGGTAGAATCTGACGGCAAGTATTATGCGCAGGGCTTCGATGGCGCTAAGGGTTGGAAAATTGATGCCTTTAAGGGTGAGACTACACCCACAATCATCAATGGCGCGGAAGCAACGTCGATGGCTAACGAATCTAGTGTTGAGCTTATGGATTTGGTGGTACGTTCGAAGGTTAATGGTGTTATGATGACTTACACAGGAACGGACTCGGTAAAATCTCATTTCTGTCACCGGATTGAATTGAAACAAAACGGCGCGACGGATACATTATATTTCGACGCTCGAACATACGAACTTGTACTGAGAAAGACCCTATCCAAAAACGCAGAATTGAATAAAACGCCGATGAACATTTACTATTCAGAGTATCGGGACATTGGTGGCGTGAAGATTCCGTTTAAAACAGTTTGTGAATCCGGGGAACAAGTTATCCTCACCATTACTATTGATAAAGCGATCTTGGACGTTCCGATTGAAGAAAAGGAATTTCAACCATGAAATTCGTCTGTTGATGGTTTGTGCCATTAATTCCTCGCATTGATATTAGTTAATGTTCTGGTACGGAGATTTAGTTTTTATCTTTGTACATGAAACGTCCTGTCGTCTATTTGCTGCTTATTCTGGCAGGCATGTACGCATTTGTTTCAATAGTTAAACGGCGCGATCGAACCAGGACCTATTCGCTAACTACGGAAACTATCAGGATCGATTCACTCGAACAGATCAGTCCTCTTGACGGGGAGTTAGTCAAACCGATATTGTATACAAATGTTTCTGGTCTCTCCCGGTTACCCGTGTCTTTGGCAAAGAAAAAATTTATCGCCGCGGTTCTGCCTTCGATTCTAATTGCGAGACATCAGATTGAAAAGACCAGAATCAGGATATTTGCCCTCACTGACAAGGATAAATGGAATGGAGAGGATAGCTCGTTCTATTTTGAGGTCAAGCGCCGATATAAGGCTAAGGATATAAACGATTTGATCGATCGAATCGGGACGTTGCCAACCAGCATAGTACTATCACAGGCCGCAGTTGAAAGCGGATGGGGGCAGTCACGTTTTTTTCTGGAGGGCAACAACCTTTTTGGCGTGTGGTCATTTAATAGCGACGAGCAACGAATGCCGTCGAAACGGGGACGAAACAATAAAACGATTTATTTGAGAACTTATCCTGACATCGGAGAGGCGGTTGTTCATTATTTTGAAATACTGGGTTCTGCCAGCGCTTATAAAAAATTGAGGAGAGAACGTCTTTTGCGAACTGATCCGTTTGAGCTGATCCCTCACCTAAGAAACTATTCAGAAAGGAGAACGTCCTACACAAACCAGCTGAAAGCCGTCATCTTGCAGAATGAACTTACACGGTACGACCGTTATCGTCTTGATCCAGACTATCTAACCGAGGATTAGAATGAAATGGATATTGTTCGTACTTATTTCGTTTACAACCCTCGGTATAGACTATAGATCCATTTCAAAAAATCAAACCAAAAATAATAAGGAAGTAGTTTGTTTTATTTACCACCGTTTTGGCGATTCAAGGTATCCCAGCACAAACGTGTCCGTAGAAGATTTCGAGACACATCTGAAATATCTTGTCGAGAACGATTTTCACGTTTTGAAATTTTCTGAAGCTATCACCTATTTACGATCTGATCAACCTTCAAAGAAAACGGTTGTGATCACAATCGATGATGGATATAAGAGTTTTTTTAAGAATGCCCTTCCTCTTCTTAAGAAGTACAAGATACCTGCGACATTGTTTGTTAATACGGAAACGGTAGGGGGAGGAGATTACATGACCTGGGATGAACTCAAGGAAGTTGTTAGATACGATATAGAGATTGGGAATCACACACATTCGCACCATTATTTTCTAAACCTCCCGACGTCATCCCGATACAAAACATTCAAGGACGAAATTGAGCTAAGTCAGTCGATCATTAAGAAGAAGCTGGACCTGCAGCCAATCGTCTTCTCTTACCCGTATGGAGAATTCGATTCGGAAATGAAGAAGATCGTGAAACAAGCCGGTTTTGTCGCTGCTGCCGCACAAAATTCAGGCGTGATGCATTCCGGATCCGACATCTTTCAATGCCCCCGGTTTCCGATGTCCGAGGCGTATTCTTCCATAAAGCAGTTTGTTGAGAAAGCTTCAATGCATGCTCTTCAGATTTCAGATCAGTCGCCCGAATCATTTCTTCTGGGTGAAAAGAATCCCCCTGTGCTCACGCTAACCCTGTCACACGGTGATCTGAATTTAAAAGAGCTTCAGTGCTTCGTGCAGGGTGGCGAGTGCGAAATTACAGTGGAAACAAGAGAAGAAAATACAATACTCTCCTTGCGTGCACGGAAACCTATTGCTGCCCGAAGAAGAACACTTTATACGCTTACCGTCCGGGATAAGCGCGGACAATGGTATTGGTTCAGTCACCTTTGGATCAATCCCGATATACGATAGAAATGCCTATGGAAAAGGACGTTGTTCTTTGGATTTTATCATAGATTTTGCCAATCTTATGTTATCGAAGCGAACTTTTCGGTTGTCCCATAATCCTTTTCGTGCTGTCAGCATCGACCGAAAAAATCTCTCCCTGTGTGATGTGGATATAGCGTAGTTCAAATTATTGAACAAGCGTTGCCGTTTGGCACCATTGTATAAACTAACCAAATCCCTTATGAAAAATCTAACCCTCGTATTGATCGGTTGCGCCCTCTTATGGGCCTGCAGCCAGCCCAAACCTGAGCCTGAAGCTCCCGCGGCGGAAGTTAAACCAGCGCCAGTCGAAATTGGTGACACGAAATTTATCGATGTCAGCAAAGAATCCCTCAACAATCTTGCAGCAGGAAATGTCGACGGATTTATGAACACTTTAGCGGATGACGCTAAGTTCTTCTGGAACTACGGAGACAGTGTTGTTGGTAAAACGGCAGTCGCGGATTATTGGAAGGAGCGTCGGGGCAATGTTATTGACACGCTCATTATTTCAGAGGACGTCTGGCTTGTTATAAAAGCCAATGAATCCCCAAGGCCAGATTTAGCAACAGGAACGTGGGTTTTTGGGTGGTATACGGCAACAGCCAAGTATAAATCAACAGGCAAGTCGATGAC
The DNA here is from genome assembly GCA_035316905.1 of Chryseolinea sp. GTDB lineage: Bacteria > Bacteroidota > Bacteroidia > Cytophagales > Cyclobacteriaceae > Chryseolinea. The sequence continues at coordinate 9,147 of DATHIE010000100.1, forward strand.
ACAAGCAATCCATCAAGCGGGTCATTTTAACGAAAGTGGCAAAGTCGATGTAATGTATCAGTATCTTGATAGAGCCCTTATTCAGGCAGCAATGAAAAAATAGTCGGCACTTTCAGCGGAGAAATGGAGTGAAGGCAGTTAGAAATGCCTTCACTTTCTTTTTGGCCCCACCTTGTACATTGTGCGCACCATCTAGTGTTTTATTGGTGAACCATAGTTGGAACTAATAATGTAATTTCATTTAATTACATCGCGCCTTCATAAATAGCAATGATTGGCGTATTCAGACGAATCGGTTAATAATGACGGAAAGTATAATGATTGCAACCACTGAATCTATCCTGACACAATATGATGAGTCAATATCTACGTTAGGTTTTCAGCTTCGTGATTTTTTAGTTGCTTCACTTAAGGACTGCACTGAAATACCTGACGCTTCCGGTAACATAATCCATTATGGATACGGAACAGGTTATATTGACACGATATGTACTATCATTCCTTCCAGGAAGGGGATCAAGCTCGGGTTCTATCGAGGAAGTGAGTTGCCTGACCCTGAAAAATTGCTGACGGGATCAGGGAAAGTCCATCGTTATGTTGAAATCAAATCAAAAAAAGATATTCAGGATCGAGCGCTGAAACAGCTGATGAAAGAAGCGATCAGCGCCTGGAAAACACGGAAGCAAGCAAAGGGTTCTAAATGAAAAATATGAATTGGCGCTTTAATCTAATTTGGATAATTCTCGGTCTTGTATTTATTCAATGCCAGACACCTGTCCGGAACGAAGTACCGCCGAACGTAATATTCATCCTTGCCGACGACCTTGGCTACGGCGACTTAAGCTGCTATGGCCAAACGAAGTTCCACACTCCAAACATTGATCAGTTGGCCAAAGCAGGATTGGTTTTTACGCAACACTATTCGGGAAGCACCGTATGCGCTCCGTCAAGGAGTGCATTGTTAACGGGATTGCATACGGGCCACACAATGATTCGCGGAAATAAGGAGGTTGCGCCAGAAGGGCAATATCCGCTACCGGATTCAGTGTTTACGATCGTCAAACAATTCAAGTCGAATGGATATGCCACAGGTATGTTTGGAAAATGGGGCCTGGGATTTCCTGGCTCACCAGGGGACCCGTTGAATCAGGGCTTCGATAGTTTTATGGGTTATAACTGTCAACGACTTGCTCACAACTATTACCCACCCTATTTATGGCACGACAGCGGGCGCCTGGACATCGAAGAAAATGTCGGTGAAAAAAATGGAGCCTACGCTCCCGATCTCATTCATAAATATGCGCTTCAGTTTATAGAGTCAAACAAATCTAAACCATTCTTTCTCTATTTGCCGTCGGTGCTTCCTCATGCCGAGCTTAGTGCGCCTGAAAAACTCATGAAAACAAATAGGGGAAAATTCGGGAAAGAAACGCCTTATCAAGGAACAGAACGGACGGATAAAAACTTCAAGACGGGAGGCTACTCATCGCAGTCGGAACCGCGGACAGCGTTTGCCTCTATGATCAATGTGTTGGACGATCATGTGGGAGAGATCATTAGAAAATTGAAAGACCTCAATATTTATGACAACACAATTATAGTGTTCACCTCGGATAATGGTCCTCACCGTGAAGGAGGTGCTGATCCGGACTTCTTCGATAGCAACGGTATGCTTAAAGGTTACAAGAGAGACCTATATGAAGGCGGTATACGCGTACCGTTGATCGTTCATTGGCCAGCCAAAGTAAAGGCAGGAAAGACTGATCACGTGTCGGCATTTTGGGATTTTATGCCCACGTTCTCGGAGCTTATTGGTGCAACCCCTGTAGTCAGCGACGGGATATCCTTCGCCCCAACATTGCTGGGATTCCCCGACGTTCAGCAAAAACACAAATACCTCTATTGGGAATTTCATGAGCAGAACGGAAAGCAGGCTGTTCGGAAAGGAAAATGGAAGGCCGTGAAAGTGAATGCTGATTCGGAGGAGCCCGTAATAGAGCTGTATGACCTGGAAAATGATCCTTCTGAGGAAAACAATCTCGCGACTGTTTTTCCGGATTCCGTGGTCATGCTTAGGTCTTTGATGGAAAAGTCACATTTGCCGAACCCGGCGTTTCCGTTTTCTTCGGAAAAAAATTGATATAATTTTTCGATGCTGTTGACATAGGGCTGTCACTCCGCCAGCGTTAATTGTGATATTGAACAACTTTAACTCTTAAAGCGATGAGTCTGGTCATAAAAAACAGCATCACGATTGATGCGCCTGCGTCGAAGGTGTGGAATGCACTTGTAGACCCTGAACAAACAAAAAAGTACATGTTTGGCTGCTAGGCTGTCTCCGAATGGAGGACTGGCAGCCCATTATTATGGAAGGGTCAGCACGAAGGAAAAGAAATGGTGTTCGTAAAAGGCAACGTTGTGGATATTAAACCAGAACGATTTCTTGCTTACACCGTTTTTGATCCACTTTCAACCATCGAAGATATTCCAGAAAACTACCTCACGGTGACATACGAGCTAAAATCTGAGAATGGAACGACAACCCTCAACGTTACTCAGGGCGACTATGCTGCCGTCGCGGATGGGGAACGAAGATTTAAAGACTCGTCGAACAACGGCGAGGGATGGAATCCAATACTCGTTCAGATAAAAAAACTGGTTGAATCGGAATAGTTATCAGTCAAGCGCATGGAGGGTGACCCAATAACGGTAAGCGACTAGCGCCTTGTCGATCTTTGAAAGCCTGGTGATATCCTTCCTGCTATGCCTCGGAAGAATCCGCTTGTTAAGCTTCGCCAACAGTTTGAAAAAACTCTTCTTCATTACGGGTAGTTTGCTTGTTATTTTGATCGCTCAAAGACATCCTCCCAGGTAAACTTTTTACCGTCGGGACCTGTCATCAGGCCTTTGACGTAGAGCTTATCATTTTTCACCTGCTCAGACATCTCGGCAGTTGATAAATTTGAAAAAGCCAGAGGCCCGGACTGATAAAGCAAGGTTGGATAAGTTTTACCGTCTTTCATGGTATAGGTTCCACCCACTACATGTTCAAATTTTTTGTCTCGATGACTTATCCGCATCCAATGAGTTGGTGTAACAATATGAAAACGCGTGGTTGTTGCATTAGTATGAGATTCTTTCGAACCATCAAAATTTGTATACGAGGAAGAAAGCTGGGACCAGGCGCCGATACCGGGATTTTGTGGATAGGCATTTGGCGTC
>DATHIE010000101.1:0-3839 GCA_035316905.1 Chryseolinea sp.
ATTTGCACTTCTGGTTACGGCGGTGCTAACATTTATTGCTACAGGAATTCACGCAGTAAGAATCTCAATTGCAAACCCTTTAAATAATCTTCGTCAAGAGTGACTGCCATACTTCTTAGGATCAGCCCATCAATTGGTTCACGACAAAAAGTTCGTTGCGTTCCACAGCACCTTTGCGGTGAAAGGTAAGCTGGTGAAAGGCTTTTCACTTACATCGCAAGCATTACAGCAACATAGTGACACACGGCAGCCGTAAGAACAAAAATATGCCACACTGCATGAGTATACAGATATTTGTCCCATAGATAAAAAATGACACCAATAGAATATAATCCACCACCTACGCATAATAAGATGATCACAGCAAGAGGTAGATAATCAAAGAATGTTCGACCACCTACGAACATTATCCATCCCATGAGCACATAGATGACAATAGATACAATTTCAAACCTGCCTGCAAAGAGTATCTTGAAAAATATCCCGACAAGCGTCAGTCCCCAAAGGATTGAAAGCAAAGTGATACCAAAGGCATCATTCATGTAGATCAGCAGGAAAGGTGTATAGGTTCCTGCGATGAGAAAAAAAATACTTATATGATCCAGTATAATAAAAACCCTCCTTATGACTGGGTCTGTGGCAAAGTGAAATACCGTTGAGCTGGTGAACAGCATTAAGAAACAAAAACCATAGATCCCGGATCCCACAATAGCCGGAATGTTATTGTGAGCTGTTGCTAACCCGGTTAATACGGGCAGCGCGCTAATGCCGAAAAGTACGCCCAGACCGTGGATCAGTCCATTTACAATTTCCTGTTTACGATTGTAGGCATCCATTGGCCTGGATTTTTTTTCAAAGATTTGGCCGGCAAGCTTCTGGCGCAAGTCCGACCGTGGATTAAATTTCAGATCTTACGCAAGTCTATGAGTCTCAAAATTGTCCAATTTTCTAGCCAAATTCTTCCAATTTCTCACCTTCGGTTTTTTACACTCCTTTGTTTGATTATTTTTGCTTGCAAATTGCCACACTATCACGCATTTGGCGTTTTGGTTCCGTAGTACAATGGATAGTATTTCAGATTCCGATTCTGAAGATGTAGGTTCGATTCCTACCGGGACTACCAAAGCGGGCAAATCAGAAAAATTTTTGGTTTGCCTGTTTTTATTTCTTTCTAAATCATTTGAGAGCGAACCTGTTAGAGTAATAATCAAATTCCTTTGAGGAGTTCGATAATTGTTGACTTGCTTATCAAAGAGGATCCCACCTGGAAAGAGCACTTCTTGTAGCTTACGCTTGTGATGATAGTCGCCAGAAACCCAAAAATCAGAGAGATTTGAAATGATTTCAAGTGAGTGATTGATCAAAGATATAGGGTTCGATAATTCAGGGATACAACCTTTGAAAGCATCTTTCACGGAAGCAATTTCTTGCCTAAGCTTTTGACCAACCTTATCAAAGATTTGCCGATCGATCTCCCCTAATGCAAACCTTTCTTCCAGTTTGTCCAGTTTTGCACTGAGTTCGCGAAGGTTCAGCTCGGTAGTTACCCGTTGTTGTTTTTCTGACTCGTTCAAATGCTCGCAAATGTGAAGGAACTGTTCTTTGAGCGGTGCCAAATAAATGCGATTGAATTGATACCCCTTTAACAGATTTGAAAACAAGCTGTGCATGGAGTTAGCACTTCTATTACATCGGCAACCAATCCGGTTGCATTTGTAGTAGTACAGGTTCTTACTTTTTACAATATATCCAGTGAAGGGAGTATTGCACTCAGAGCATCGGACGAAATTCTTAAGTGGAATGTTAACGTTTCCTTTTTCGTGCTTGTAACCAAAAGCATTTTTCTTCAGCATGTCATTTGCCCGGAGGAACACCTCCTCGGAGATCAAAGGGTCATGCATCCCTTTAATCACCTGGCCATCCAAAAGACTGTGTGAAATATAACCGCAGTAAAACGGATTCCGAAAAAGTTCGGATAGCCGCTTCTTGTTGATCCGCAGACCTAGGCTATTCAGCTTGAGTGCTACCTCTGTGTTGGATAATCCCTGAACCTTCATTTCAAAAGCCCTTACGATCAACATTCCTCTTTCACCAGCAATTATCTTTCTCGCACCATCGATTAAGCCATAGGCATAACCTAAAGGTGCAACGCCAGTCCATTCACCTCTCAAAAGCTTTTCCTTCATCCCTGCGATGCATTTTTCTCTCCGCAGGTCATTGTCATACTTGCTGAAAATGAATTGTATATTCTGCTGTAATACGCCTGAGTGAGTTGATACATCAATGGGTTGAGTAACGGAGATGATTGAGATGCCTCGTTTTTTCAATTCCGATGAAATGAAAATTGCATTGTCACCCGTGCGACTAAATCTATCGAGGCTATAAACGAGAATGACCGAGACACCTTCCTTTTGATCTTTAACAAATCGGATCATTCTGTTGAACTCATTTCGTTCATCCGTCTTTGCGCTTTCATAGGTGCCGCCAAAAAAGCCCAGGACTTTCAGGTCATATTTGATGGCATACTGAAGGCAATCCTTCTTCTGCGTCTCAAGGCTTTGATTGGTTTCAGCCTGTTCTTTTGTAGAGACACGCGTGTAGATCACAGCGTTCTGTATCATCTGTTTTGTATTGTCGCTTGTCTTGCCTTTTGCGAAAGACTGGATCAGTTCAAATCCGTTCATAAAATCAAGGTCTGGATTTTCGCAGATAATCGAAAAGGACGAGGGACAATTGTTCCAGGGACTCGATGACTTCCCGAGCTTCCTGGTCTGATAAATTTTCAAGGCCATGAAATTGCCGCAACCTTTCCGGGATGAGCAATTTGTATCCGTTCAACTTGGGAAGTCTTTTCTCCTTCACGGCTCTTATTGTGTAAGAGAAATTTGGGCCCAAGCGCTATTAATAATTCACACTATGAGGGGAAGTTGGGAGATTTTTTTCGAAAGCTGCCGAGTTCCGAGGCAGCCGTATACAAACGTACATCTTGCTGATTCCTCCAGAATCTACGTTTGTGTTAACAAATGTACATCTTGCTGAAATCGGTCTTTAAGTTTTTTAGGGAGGAGCTAGCACTGGTCCGTCTAGGAGTTGTCCGAATTTTGTGTACGATTTATCTCGATGCCGGAAATTGTGGATCAATTTCGGATGGGTTTGAAATGGCAACGTAAAGTAGTTCGCAGACGTCACCTTTGATCTCACTGCCATCTATTTCGATCTGTAGATGTAGGACCGCTTTAAGAGTAGTGGAAGTTAGATCTCTGACCTTTAGCAACAGGGTGGGGCCGAAGACCAAGCTGTCCCCTTGAGTCTCATATTTTGCGGTGTCCGGTTCGCCCTCTTTATCGGTTACGATTGAAGTGTGTTCTTTTGTAAGGTCCATCAGATTAAACGAATCAATACCCATCAGGCCCGGGGGTTTGAAAGTAGTCTCCCTGACAATGTTGGCCTCTTTCAATTTCCATACCTTATGAATTGTTGTCTCGTTGAGTTGTTTCGTGTTGACTTCAATAACATGTTGCTTGATGGCTTCTATAAGTTCAGACTGTTCGACTGAAAGAGGGCGTCGCCACTCTTCGAACCCATAGTACTTGTCCCCACGTGAATGACATTCCTTGACGCATTCAGGTCCAAAGAGCCCGGTGTATATGGAATCCATGTAACTGTTTTTCGGATAGCTTCCGTGATAATAGGTAGCTATTTCCTGGATCCTTGTCATTCCGACCTGGTATGGAACAAACCTGTGTTGTGGAAACTTGTTTCCAATCTCTTGTTTTAATCGTAGAAAGGTATCCTTGTACTCAAATGCCGGCGAAATAGTGATGGCATTGTAGGCCCTG
>DATHIE010000102.1:0-14895 GCA_035316905.1 Chryseolinea sp.
CAACCTTTCAACAACATATTTTTCATTGAATATAGGTAGCTGTACCGTTATTGGTGGATCAAAGTCCGCGTTTGTTAGTTGGATTTGCGGGTCGCGTTTCGTGCGGACGTACACCCATGTGAGGTAGAGCTGGCTTATGCTGAACAGAAAGATGTAGAGCATACAAATAAGGTAAACTATCGTGACCAGCATCTCCATCAATTGACCCGGTTTTACAGGTATCTAAATATCGTAGCTATAATCTTATAACCAGCCATTAAAGTTCCCTTTAAAGTTCCGGATATTTTTGAGAACCCAATACGCTTTCGATAGCCAACCGGCACTTCTATACACCTGAAATTTTTGCGAGCGGCTTTTAGCTGCATTTCGACAGTCCATCCATATGTCTTATCCCCCATTTCAAGTTCCAGCAATGACGAAAACTTTATGGCACGGAACGGTCCCAGGTCCGTGAACCTGGCGTTGTAAAACATTCTGATCAGCCTCGTTGCTAACCAATTGCCAAATAATTGTTGAATGGTCATTGACCCTCTTTCTCTGGAACCCAGCGCACGTGATCCAATTACGAGATCGGCATCTCCATCGATGATCGGTTTTACGAGCTTGTTCATTTGTTCAGGATAGTCGGAGTGATCGGCATCGAGGAATACTACTATGTCAGGAACAGGGACAGAGCTTTTCAGGTAATCTATCCCTTTAAGGCATGCTCTTCCGTAGCCAGGAACTGGCTCGCGGAGCACTGTTGCTCCGAACTTAAGCGCTATAACTTCAGTAGCATCTGTGCTTGCATTGTTAATGACAATTATTTCGTGAATCAGATCTGAAGGAATTTCACTTATTACCTGGCCGACGCCGTTTTCTTCGTTGAAGGCGGGAATAATAACTTTGATGATTTTTCGCACAATAGTTCAGAACTGGTTTTGGTCCGGCAGCGAGATTTTGTTGTTACCGATCAGGACCGGTTTGCCAAATCTTCCTTCCTCATCTTTTACTTCCAGGTTGAGAACACCTCGCGGACACACCGAAGAACAAACTCCGCATCCCACGCAGGATGAGCGAACGATGTTCTGTCCGCGTTGAGCATACCAACGAACATCTATTCCCATTTCGCAATAGGTTGAACAGTTACCACAGGAAATACATTGTCCACCGTTTGTTGTTATTCTGAAACGCGATTTAAAACGTTGTATCAAACCGAGGTAAGCTGCCAGAGGACATCCGAAACGACACCACACCCGATTGCCCATAAGAGGATAAAATCCGGTGCCAACAACGCCGGCAAAGATGGATCCAATAGCGACGCCATATATTTCCCTGAGAACATAGCTGTCGAAAAAAAGAAACCATGATGCTCCTGTGAAAAAAGTGTAAAGTACACCGGCCGTCATCAGGACTGCCAATGCAAGGACGCCATGAACCATCCATCGCTCAATTTTCCAGGCTTTTAACGATTTGTTAGATAGGTGTCGGAATGGATCACCTAACGTTTCAGCAAGGCCACCACATCCACATACCCACGAGCAGTACCATCTCTTTCCGAAAAAATATACCATCACGGGAACGGCCACAATGGTTAACGCGATACCCCAACCTAACATAAAAACTCCAAGACCTCCGCTAGCGATCAATTCGTTCAATCGGTAGTCAAAGAAAAATGTATAGTCCAATGGCCAGATATTCTTGAAATCGAAGTATGGTTTGTTGAGACGTATTAATATCTCAGGTATAAGAAACGCAAAACATAGTTGAAAGAACATCACGGAAACAGTGCGCAGAAGTTGATATTTCGAATGGCGGTAATGAATCATCATTCTTACTCCCATAACAATTACGCACAACGTGTAGATGAATCCATAGAGAAAAAATCTGCCTGCTTCATGGCCACTGATAGCTTTACTTATCGGATCGACCAACATTACCCAGTTTGTGATGTATTCAGGATAAAAGTATAATAAGAGATAAAACAGGATGAGCCATGTGCCGGTGAGAATCCCCAGCCATCCGGTGTTTTTCATCACACTGAAGAATATCCCATTGTTCTTAATACCAGGCTGCAGCTTGAGTTTTGGCAGGATGTATAACATGGAGCCAGCAATACAACAGCCGAACGTAATAAGAAGGAATAATATTGGGCTATTACCAATAAGGTTAAGTGCAGACGCTTTGGTAAATGAATATCCCAGGTCATTTATCTGGTACCGATCAAACCCGACCTGATTGATGGTATTGTATTTTTCGATGGTTTCTGCGAATCCCTGAAGCTCACTTCTTAACTGTTGTGAATCAAGCGACTGACCTTCAAGGGAACTTGCATGTTGCTTAAGCATTTTGCTTTTGAAAATCGTGATATCGCTTCCCGAATTAAAAACAGAGTCGATGGTTTTAATGGAAAATGTTCCATGATTCAAAGAAATCAAGGTATCAATTTCACCTTGACGTATTCGATATCGCTTGAACTGGCTTTCGTTTATGGTGCGAAAGACGGATTTCAAATTGGAGACAAATGCAAACTGGGATGTGAAGGTTCTTCCAATAAGATCGTGAGAGCTTTTAATAAACAATTCCCTTTTAAGTGTGTCCGTAATTTTTTCGTTCACAATTTTTTGCCGAAGCTGATACGTGCCGAAAAAAATCAAGGCGTTGAAGAGAAGGAATCCAAACAGGAACAATGCCAAACCAGATGTTTTCAAGATCTTCATGTTCGATTCAGGCGTGAGTTAACTTCAATAGATTCGGATACTTTGCGAGGAATTGCAGCGCAATTTCTTCTTCATGCCGCTCAAAAAATTCGGGGTCAAAATTTGCGAGCCTCAAATTCTCAACGACGAACCGGATATCTTTCCTTTGCTGCAGCCATTTGTCAAAGGATTCATGCCGGAGCCTGATTCCGAAGACGTTTACTCCAATGAATTCAAGTGTTTGTGTATTCCACACCAGGTGCATCGCTTTCAATCCGGAAGAATGTTCCCAATAAAAATCTTGTTCGCCCTGTTGTGGCAATGGACTGACATTGCCATAGGTCTGATATTCGATATCGAAAAACTTTGCTGAATTGAACCACGGTCCCGGATCATACTTTGTTGGCTTGCCACATATGGTTTGCGCAACCACTTCACCCATCATTCTGCCGGTGTACCACACCTGTTCAATCTTTTTCCTACCCCGCAGGTCGTATTGCCGTTCGACACAATCACCAATGGCATACACATCCTGGATGTTTGTTTGGAGATATTCATTCACGAGTACTCCGCTCTTTGTCGCGATACCCGTGCCCGCAATGCAGCCGATGTTCGGTGTGACTCCGACAGTGATACCAACGAATTCGCATTCAATCTTTTCTTCATTACTGGTGATAATTGATGTTACTCTGCCCGCAGCATCGCCTTTTATTGTCTTCAATTGTGTTTCCAATTTCAATTCCACTCCGTGCGAACGGATGTGACGACTTATCATTGATGCCTCGCCTAACGGTAATGCTATACTCCAAAACTCCTTTTCGCGGACCAGAAAGGTAACGTCGATATTCCGTGATTTTAGCATTTCGACCATTTCGATTCCAATCAATCCTCCGCCAACAACCACCGCCCGGCGAATACTGTTCGTATTTTTCTCCATCAATTGCAGATCCTGGTAGCTATACAGAGATTGAACACCCGTCAGATTGATGCCCGGAGTGTTAAGTGCATTTGATATGGATCCGGTAGCTATGACCAGGATGTCATATGTGATGGAGTTTCCTGACTTGAGGTTTATCTTTTTTGATTGGACTTCTATGTTTTGTGTGTGGTCAAAAAGGAGATCTATCTTGTTCTTCTTCCAGAAGGAATCTTCATAGGGTTTTGTGTGATCAAATTTCAGATGTCCCATGTACACGTACATGAGAGCAGTTCGAGAATAAAAATGCTGAGTCTCGGATGAGATTATAGAAATTCGATGATCACATTGTTTCCGGATGTGACGTGCGGCAGTTGTGCCGGAGATTCCATTACCAATAATGACGATGTGTTTCACTATTCTCAACACTTGATTGCAAACCAAGTTACCAAGAATAATAGAATGTCCTTAACGCGTGAAGTTCAATGAAGATTAATCGGTGGAATTTAACTCAGTGCTAATGCACGGGCTTAAAGATAAAGTTCTTCGTAGTATTCTTTAGCCATACGACCCGAATCGAACTCGGTGGCTACGTCGTTCATGCCTGCCTTAACAATGCTTACCCATTTTTCAGGTTTAGTGTAGTACATTGGAAGGATCTCTGTCTCCAGAACCGTCAGAAGGTTCTTTGCTTCAATCTTATCGCGTGCTTCAGGGCTTAGTGAATCGTCGGCAGGATTTATGATGAATGAGTTCTTACCGTGTTTCGCGAATTCAGGAACCCATCCATCCGGGATGGAGAGATTCACTGATGCATTCATCGCCGCGGTCATTCCAGATGTGCCGCTGGCCTCATGATATAGTCTGGGACTGTTCAGCCAAATGTCTGAGCCTCTTTTTAAGTGAGCAGACAACCAAAGCTCGTAGCCGGTAACGACTGTACAGTTTGGCAAATCTTTGGTCTTCCAATAGATCTCGTTGAAAATATTAATGGCATTGTAGTCTTCAGGATAGGGTTTGCCGGCCCAAATAATCTGTATGGGCTGCTCCTTCGACACAGCTAGTTTGAGGAAACGGTTGAAATCGGATAGCAAAAGATTGGCGCGCTTGTATGCAGCAAATCTCCTGGCCCATACAATGGTAAGCACGTTTTCATCAAACAGTTTTCCGGTTTGATTTGCAACCACACGGAAAAGCTTGCGCTTCAATTCTTTCTTACGTTCAACCAGCGCTTCGTCGTCATTCTTCTTTAATGCCTTGTCCAATTCAGGATCACTCCAGTAAGTCTTGTTTTGCGCATTGGTAATAGAAGTGATCTCACATATTCCCTTATAGTCACCCCACATCTTCCGAGCGACTTCACCGTGTAACTTCGAAACCCCGTTTGCTTTTTTGGAAAGGCGGAGCGCCGTAAGTGTATAGTTCAACGTCCCGTTCTCAGGAGTAACGTATTCTTCGACCTGCTTGGGTGTTAGCCCGTTGAAGAAGCTCATGCTGTGCAGAAGCGGAAGGCTATGTTCTTCGTTGCCCGCTTTTTCTGGAGTGTGCGTAGTGAATACGACACGCTTCTGGACCTCCTTTATGTCCTTATACTTATCGAGCAAATAAAAACACATCGGAAGTGCATGCCCTTCGTTCATGTGATAGATCTCCGGCTTATGTTCCAATACGTCCAACAGTTTTGCCCCGCCAATTCCCAGTAAAATGGATTGTGCAATCCGGGTAGTTTCATTTGGATCGTACAAACGATGGCTAATTGTTTGAGCGAGAAAGTCGTTTTCGGGAATGTCTGTGCTTAACAGGAACAGTGGAGCAGAATTGAATACTGTTGGTTTCAACAAGTATGCTTTTACAAAAACCTTTGACCCGTGTATTGTAATAGGGTATATGATATTCGTATCGGTTAAGAAAAAGTAATCCTTATCACGGAAACTTACTTTCAATGATTGATCCTGATTTCTTTCTTGATCATAATACCCTTTCTTCCACAGGATCCCGATACCAATAAGATTCTGTTTTAATTCATAGGCGCTGCGCAGGTGGGAACCGGCGAGAAAACCCAAGCCTCCACTATAGATCTTTAGCGGCTGATCAACGGCAAACTCCATCGAGAAGTAAGCAACTGGCTTCGAATATTTCTTATCGAACTTGTAAGGAAAAACTTCCGAAAGGTTGAACATATTTAATAAGTGTTATCTGAACAGATCTCAAACCTAAGAAAAGTGGCGCAATAGAAATGCACAACCTATGTATCTAATCTTACAAGGTAAATTGCAATCGATTGAACTTCAATTCCTGTTCATTAAAAAAAGTTAACTAATGTGATACTGCAGGTGCAAAATGCTCAAGCACCTCCTTTATAGAAGAGAACGTCACCAAATCATCAACATGCCATTGCGTTCTACCCTCCGATACCTTAATTACTATGCGATGAGAGCTTTGGTCATTTCTGACGGCATATCCATTTCTTTCCAATGCGTTTTTTGTCCATAGAAGCTCATGACCTTGACCTATTAGCTCTATGTCAATAGAGTGTCTTACTTCATGTTGGACTTTTCCTGTCCTCAAATCAAAGCCCTTGAATCGAAAAACATCGTCAAAAGCGCCATTCAAAACAAGGTCTTCAGGTATTCCCCTGAGGATACTTTTATTATTTCCCGCTAACCAAATCTCGTCCGCAGTTTGAAGCGCAAGATCCAGTTCGTGTGTAGAAACGAGGATGGCCTTGTTCATGGTCCGCGTAAGCTGAAGCAACACCTTCATTATCTCCAGGCGGTTGTTTAGATCAAGATGTGCCGTAGGTTCATCCATAAGTATTACGGGCGTATCCTGGGCCAGCGCTCTAGCTATCATCGCCATTTGCAGCTGCCCATCGCTCAGCTCATTAATATCCTTATCAAGCAGCGCAGATAAATGCACCTTATTAATTGCATCTGTAACAGCTGCCTTATCTGCATCGGTCAATTGTGCCGTCCAGTTCAAATGGGGGTATCGTCCTATGGAAATGAGCTCACCAACTTTCATGTTTGAGCCAACGACACGGTCGGTCAACACAACAGCTAACTGTCGGTGTATTTCGTCCTTTGAAAATAGAGTTACTTCTCCCGAAGAAGATTTTTGCAGTCCTGCGAGGGTTCGGATCAGACTTGATTTGCCTACTCCATTGGGTCCCATAAAACATACCAACTTGCCCTTTTCCAGTTTCAAGTCAAGGTCCTGAAACAGGATATGCCGGCCATATCCAACGGTTAACTTATGAGTACTGAGAACGGTGGTATTCATCACACGGTAATCCTTTTGGCCTTAATGATAATAGAGATCACCACCGGCGCACCGATTAGCGCCGTAATTGCATTAATCGGCAGGATGTAACTGCTACCTGGCAATTGCGCGATGATATCGCAAAAGAGCATGAGTGCCGCTCCAGCTACGGTAACCGCGGGGATGAGAACCCGATGGTTGTTTGTTTTAATAAGAAGCTTGGTTAGGTGCGGGACCGCGAGACCAACAAAAGCTATTGGACCACAAAATGCAGTGACAGCACCGGTGAGCAGGCACGCCGAGAGGATAATAAGCACTCTGGATAAACGCGTATTCACGCCCAGACTTCGTGAATAATTTTCTCCGAGAAACCAAGCGTTGAGCGACTTGGTTAGGGATATTGCCAGTGCCCTGGCTATAATCAAAGCGATTGCCAGGACCTGAAGTTCTTTCCAGTTCAGCCCGCCAAGGCTTCCAAATGTCCACATCAGAAATGACTGTTGATCCTCCGCTTTGCTCAGGTATTCAAGCACACTGACCAGTGAAGACGCCGTGGCACCAATCATTAACCCAATAATTAACAGCGAAGTATTGTCATTCAGGCGGTGCGAAATACCTAGTACTATAATAAAGACAAGACCACACCCAATACTAGCTGCGGTTACAACGGCCCATGGCGACGGGGAGGAGATTAATTGTAAGCCGCTGGCCTGGCTCATAAATATTAGGGACACGGCAAGACTTGCCCCTGAACTCAGTCCGAGTACGTCGGGTCCTGCGAGAGCATTTCGAAAGAGCGTTTGCATGAGGAGTCCGGCAATCGCCAGCGCGGATCCGGCCAGCACGCAGGTCAGACCCTTGGTCATCCGGAAATCCCAAACAATATCGAACCACACGGGGTTATTCCCCTCTTTGCCTGCAAGAATTGAGAGGACGTCTCCAAATGGAATAAGCACACTTCCGAGCGAGATGTTAAGGACAAACAATACAACGAGTAGTAAAGGAAGAACAATCAAACGCTTGCGGGCTGTGAATTCCATGTTTTGCTGGCCGAAGGAACAATGATACGGCATTTTGATATATCGCGGGAAAGGGCCTTGGAGGCCTATATCCGCTAAAATTTTTGAACCTGCATTTGGTAACTATCCTTTAGTTCCTATCTTTGCAGTCCTTTTTGAAGAAAGAAGGGAAAAGATCCTGAAAAACAGCATCAAAAGGTCAATAACATGCCTGGAATAATAGGAAAGAAAATAGGAATGACCAGCATCTTCGGAGCAGAGGGCGTTAACATCGCTTGCACGGTTATAGAAGCTGGTCCTTGTGTAGTAACACAAGTAAAAAATGAGGAATCTGACGGCTATCGGGCTGTTCAGCTCTCGTTTGGCGAAAAGAAGGAGAAGAATACGCCTAAGGCGGCTATTGGTCACTTCAAGAAAGCAAACACAACTCCCAAAAGAAATATTGTAGAGTTCCGTGACTTCCGGAAGGAATATGATGGAATGGTCGAGCTTGGCAAAGAGATCCGTATTCAGGATGTTTTTGTTGAAGGTGACTTCGTTGATGCAGTAGGAACTTCCAAGGGTAAAGGTTTCCAGGGCGTTGTTAAACGTCACGGCTTTGCTGGTGTTGGTGGTCAGACTCACGGTCAGCACAACAGGCTCCGTGCTCCAGGTTCTATGGGTAATGCATCATTCGCTTCCCGTGTTCCAAAAGGAAAACGTCTTGCGGGACGTATGGGCGGTGATCGCGTGAAGGTTACAAACCTTCAGGTGTTAAAGATCATGCCTGAACAAAATCTAATTATCCTGAGCGGTTCTTTGCCAGGTGCAAAAAATTCAACTGTAATTCTTCAGAAATAATGGAAGTAGCAGTACTAAAATCGAGTGGCGAAAAGACATCGAAGAAAGTAAATCTTTCCGACGAGATATTTGGCATAGAGCCAAACGACCACGCAATTTACCTTGATGTAAAGAGCTTCCTGGCTAATCAGCGTCAGGGTACGCATAAGTCAAAGCAGCGTAATGAGATCTCGGGCTCATCAAAGAAATTAAAGAAACAGAAAGGTACTGGTGGTGCCCGTGCGGGTAACATCAAGAACCCTCAGTTCAAAGGTGGTGGACGTGTATTTGGTCCAGTTCCGCGCGATTACTCTTTCAAGTTAAATAAGAAAGTAAAGGATCTCGCCCGTAAATCAGCACTTACATATAAGGCTAAAGATAATTCAATAGCAGTGTTGGAAGACTTCAACTTCGACAAACCGAAGACAAAGCAGTACCTGGCACTTCTGAAGGCTCTTTCATTGGGCGACAAGAAGACTCTATTCATTCTTCCTGAATCAAATAAGAATGTGGTGTTGTCAGGCAGAAACGTACAGAATTCAAAAGTTACTACTGCAGATCAGATCAATACTTATGATTTGATGAATGCTGATAACCTGATTTTTGTAGAGAGTTCAATCAGCAAAATTGAAAACTTATTAAATAAACGATAATGAGTATCCTCAAGAAACCACTGGTTACGGAGAAAGTTTCTGCTTTGAACGAAAAGGGAAAGTACGGTTTTATTGTTGATGCCGACGCGAACAAAGTTGAAATCAAGAAGGCCGTTGAAAAGCAATACGGTGTAAACGTAGAACGCGTGAACACGATGTTGGTAATGGGCAAGAAGAAGACCCGTTATACAAAAGCTGGAGTTTTAGCAGGACGTAAGCCTAGCTACAAGAAAGCAATCGTGACGTTGGCTGCGGGTGAAGTAATAGATTTTTATAGCAACGTTTAATTATTGACCGATGGCGCTGAAGAAACTTAAACCTATAACACCAGGAACGAGACACAGACTGGCTACGTCGTTTGATGATATCACATCGTCGACTCCTGAGAAATCACTCTTAACTACCCTGAAGAAGTCAGGTGGTCGTAATAGCAACGGCCGAATGACCATGCGCTACATCGGTGGCGGTCATAAGCAGAAGGTTAGAGAGATCGACTTCAAACGTAACAAGCTTGGTGTACCTGCAACAGTAAATTCAATTGAATACGATCCAACACGTTCAGCCCGCGTAGCTCTTCTGTTTTATGCGGACGGAACCAAGACATATATTATCTCTCCCGAAGGTTTGAAAGTTGGGCAGCAGGTAGTATCAGGTGCAGATGTTGCACCTGAAGTAGGAAATGCTCTTCCATTGGCGAAGATTCCTCTGGGTACTATCGTTCACAACGTTGAAATGAAACCTGGTAAGGGTGGAGCAATCGCAAGGAGCGCAGGATGTTTTGTTCAATTGCTTGCACGTGAAAGCGGAATGGCGACTTTGAAGATGCCTTCCGGTGAAATGCGCAATGTTCCGGAAGTGTGTATGGCAACCGTTGGTGCTGCTTCCAATGCTGACCACATGAACGAAAGTGTTGGTAAGGCAGGTCGTAGCCGTTGGAGAGGTAAGCGCCCTCGTACACGTCCCGTAGCCATGAACCCTGTTGATCACCCGATGGGTGGTGGTGAAGGTCGTGCTTCTGGTGGACACCCGAGGTCACGTAACGGTCTTTATTCAAAAGGAAAGAAGACTCGTCATCCGAAGAAATATTCTGATCGCCTAATCATATCTAGGAGGAAAAAATAATGGGACGCTCGATAAAAAAAGGACCATACTGCGACCACCGCGTATTGAAGAAAGTGGAAGCTGCAGAGAAATCTGGCAAGAAGTCAGTGATCAAGACATGGTCAAGAAGATCAACTATAACACCTGAAATGATCGGTCATACGTTCGCCGTTCACAATGGAAATAAGTTCATTCCGGTTTATGTGACCGAAAATATGGTAGGACACAAGTTGGGCGAGTTCGCTCCGACACGTACGTTCCGCGGACATTCAGGTAACAAGAAAGATAACGCTTAGTAACAATGGAACCTGTAGCGAAAAAAACGAAAAGATCAGTGGTGAAGCGTGAAAAACGCGACGCCAGAAAAGAGGCGGCAAAGCAAGGCCCTTCTGTTGCCAAGTTGAAAAACGTTCCTACCTCTCCACGTAAGATGAGGTTGGTAGCGGATCTGATCCGTGGTGAAAGGGTAAGTAAGGCCTTGAATATTTTAAAATATGAACCTAAGGTTGGATCACCTAAGCTCGAAAAGCTTTTGTTGTCCGCTATTTCGGGATGGGAAGCTAAACACCAGGATGTTAAGCTTGAGGAAGCAGACCTTTATGTAAAGGAGATCTTTGTAGACGGTGGTCGTATCCTTAAGAGATTGAGACCTGCACCTCAGGGCAGAGCGCATCGGGTGAGAAAACGCTCGAATCACGTGACGTTGATCGTAGACAGCCTGAGGGTACCTAACACTGAAGTAACAACGACCGAAAAAGAAATAAAGGCATAATGGGACAGAAGATTAACCCTGTAGGTTTTAGATTAGGCATCGTACGTGGTTGGGATTCCAACTGGTATGGTGGAAAAACCTTCTCTGATAAGCTGGTTGAAGATCAGAAGATCAGAAAATATGTTGAGGCGCGTATTCCTAAAGGTGGGATCGCAAAAGTGGTTATCGAAAGAACACTTAAGCGTATCACCCTCACCATTCACACTGCACGTCCCGGTGTTGTGATTGGTAAAGGCGGAAACGAAGTCGATAAGATCAAAGAAGAATTAAAGAAACTTACAAACAAGGATGTTCAGATCAACATCTTTGAAATAAAGCGCCCCGAATTAGACGCTAAGCTGGTTGGTGAATCTATCGCTCAGCAGATCGAAGCGCGTATCTCCTACAAGCGTGCAATGAAGCAAGCAATTGCTTCGGCGATGCGGGTGGGTGCTGAAGGTATCAAGATCAAGTGTTCTGGTCGTTTGGCCGGTGCTGATATGGCGAGAACGGAGCAATACAAAGAAGGGCGGATTCCTCTGCATACTCTTCGTGCTGACATCGACTATGCTATATCCGAGTCGCAAACTGTTTACGGTAAGATCGGTATCAAGGTGTGGATCTTCAAAGGTGAGATCTACGGCAAACGCGACTTGTCGCCTAACATTGGCGTTGTAAGCAATGCACAGCAAGGCTCACCTCAGCACAAGGGTGGTAACGAGCGCGGAGGAGATCGTGGCGGACGTAGAAGAGAAGGTGGTGGCAGACCAGGTGGTGATCGTCGCGGCAATGAAGGTGGAGGAAGACGCGGAGGAGATCGCGGCGGAAAAAGAAACTAGAATAATTTCGAGTATTTAAAGATAGGTAGACAATGTTACAGCCTAAACGAACGAAATTCAGAAAAATGCAAAAAGGCCGCGTAAAGGGCATGGCTACTAGGGGTCATACTATCGCGTTTGGTCAATTTGGTTTAAAGGCGCTTGAAGGTGGATGGATTACAGCCCGCCAGTTGGAAGCGGCTCGTATCGCAGTGACTCGCGCAATGAAGCGTGAAGGTCAGGTGTGGATCCGAATTTTCCCTGACAAGCCGATCACCAGAAAACCTGCTGAGGTTCGTATGGGTAAAGGTAAAGGTGCTCCTGAATACTGGGTTGCAGTTATTAAACCTGGAACGATACTGTTCGAAGCAGGTGGAGTTAACATCGCTACAGCGAAAGAAGCGATGAAACTTGCGGAAGGCAAGCTGCCGATGAGGACTAAGTTCACGATCAAAAGAGACTACGTAGAACAATAGACAAAATGAAAAACTCAGAAATAAAAGCATTGAATGCATCGGAGCTGAAAGAGAAGATCGGTAGTGAACAGGAAGCACTTCGCAAGATGCAGTTCGCCCATCAGGTTACGGCTATCGAAAATCCGATGAAACTGAGACAGAGCCGTAAGCTTATAGCCCGGCTCCATACTGAATTGAGTGCAAAAGAACTTCAAAAGTAATTCCTATGGAAAGGAACGATAGAAAAGAACGTGTCGGAAAAGTAGTTAGCAATAAGATGCAAAAGACCATCACCGTTGCTGTTGACCGGAAGGTTAAACACCCGATCTACGGAAAATTTGTTAATAGAACCACAAAGTTCAAAGCCCATGATGAGGCTAATACTGCAGGTATCGGTGATACTGTGCGTATTATGGAAACTCGTCCACTGAGCAAAGACAAGCGTTGGAGATTAGTTGAAATAGTTGAAAAAGCTAAGTAATCATGATAAGCACAGAATCCAGACTTACCGTAGCTGATAACAGCGGAGCAAAAGAAGTCCTTTGTATGCACGTTCTCGGTGGAACCAAAAGACGTTACGCATCGGTTGGTGACAAGATAGTTGTAACCGTTAAGTCGGCAATGCCTAGCAGCCAGGTTAAGAAAGGAACAGTTTCCAGGGCTGTAGTGGTGAGAACCAAAAAGGAAGTAAGAAGAAAGGACGGATCATATATCCGTTTTGAAGATAATGCTGCAGTTCTGCTGAACGCTCAGGACGAGCCTCGCGGTACCCGTATTTTCGGGCCCGTTGCTCGCGAGCTCAGGGAAAAGCAGTTCATGAAAATTGTTTCACTGGCACCTGAAGTAATCTAAAGCCATGGAGAAGAAGAACTCAAATGCGAAGCTGCACATCAAAAAGGGAGATACTGTAAAAGTTCTCGCCGGAGATGACAGAGGAAAGACTGGAAAAGTCCTCGAAGTGTTGATTGATCAGAGCAGAGCGATCGTCGAAGGTATTAACATCGTGACTAAACACACGAAACCTTCTGCAGGTAAACCTGAAGGAGGTATCAAAAAGACTGAAGCTTCTGTTCACATCAGCAATCTAATGTTGATCGACCCAGCTAGTGGTAAAGCAACAAGAATAGGTCGTAAGCTTAACACTAAAAATAAGCTTCAGAGATACGCAAAGAAAACCGGAGAATTTATCAAGTAATGGCAACTCCAAGATTAAAGGACAAATACAAGGCTGAAATTGTCCCTGCTTTAAAGCAGAAGTTTTCCTACAAGTCAATCATGCAGGTGCCCAAGATCGAAAAGATCTGCATCAATAAGGGTATGGGCGTTGCCGTATCTGATAAGAAATTGATTGATGTTGCTTTGGAAGAAATCACAACCATCAGCGGCCAGAAAGCTGTTTCGACTAAGTCGAAGAAAGCGATCTCTAACTTCAAGTTGAGAGAGAACATGCCTATCGGCGTAAGAGTTACTCTTCGCGGTGATAAGATGTATGAATTCCTGGATCGCCTGATGAACATCGCGCTTCCACGTGTTCGCGATTTCCGTGGTGTTTCCGCTAAAGGATTCGACGGTCGTGGTAACTACACACTGGGTGTAAAAGAGCAGATCATTTTCCCTGAGATCTCTATCGATAAGGTCAACAAGATCAGTGGTATGGATATCACGTTTGTGACCACAGCGAAAACAGATGAAGAAAGCTATGAGCTTCTCAAAGCATTTGGGATGCCTTTTACAAATAAAAATTAATACACAGCATGGCTAAATTATCAGTAATAGCACGGCAGACAAAGAGAGAAAAGCTCGTTGCGACGCATGCAGCGAAGCGCAAGGCTTTGAAAGCGGCTGGAGACTATCTGGCACTGGACAAGCTACCCCGCAACGCATCACCTGTGCGACTGAAGAACAGGTGCAAGCTTACGGGTCGTCCGAAAGGATATATGGGTAAATTCGGCGTTTGCCGTAACGTATTTCGTGAAATGGCATCAAATGGAAAGATTCCAGGGGTCACAAAGGCCAGCTGGTAGACTTTTAAGACATATTGGTTGCTGAGTATCAAGGTCTCCCGACATCGGGATGAAACCAGGTGACAGTTTGGATTATTGAAATAGTTCGATATCTTTGCAGCCCGGTTTTTAAAAAAAACGCGGGCTTGCTTATTAATAGAAAAGGATAAAAAAGATGACAGATCCTATAGCAGATTATTTAACCCGGTTGCGGAACGCCATTAAGGCAAACCATCGAGTGGTGGAAATCCCCGCATCCAATCTCAAGAAAGAGATTACCAAGGTACTATTTGACAAAGGGTACATCCTGAACTACAAATTTCAGGACGATACGAACTATCAAGGTATAATAAAGATTGCTTTGAAGTATAATCCTGAGACGAAGGAGTCAGCAATAACTGCATTGCAAAGAATCAGTACA
>DATHIE010000103.1:0-14074 GCA_035316905.1 Chryseolinea sp.
GCGGCGATCCATTCATTGTTTTCTTTCAGATATTTCTGCCGGATTGCGAGCGAACGCATCAGCTGCTCTTCTGCTTGTGCGTACTTTCCAGTTGCCCGGTATAAATTTCCAAGGTAGCCCAGCGATTGCGCAGCATCCAGCGTATTATCCTTTCCATCCTTTTGGAAGTTTGCTAATGCTGATTGTAAGGCGTCAAGCGACAGATCGTTTCGGCCTTGATTCATGTAAAGGGATCCATAGTTCGTTTCAACTAGGGCCTTTTGATATGCATTTAACGATCCGCCTGAAATCTCTTTCAAGAGGGCCTCGGCATCTCTAAAATTTCCTGAACGTACCAACGCCTCTGCTTTTTTATTTTGCAGTATTACTTTTGAGTCAGGGCCTGATGTTTTCTTCAGTTGATTGTCTATTAGCTGAATCGCTTTTTCATACTGAGCATCCAGCAGCAAAGAATCGATTGCTTTTGTTCCCTGAGCATAGAGCAATTCGCCAGACCAAGAGAAGAAGAATAAAATGAGAAATGATCTGGCGTTCATCAAAATCTGTAGTAGTAACTTAACGAAGTAACAAGCTCTCGTGTGAGACCGTCGGGATTTTCATCGCGCTGTACAAGTTTGTGTCCGATGAGAAGCTTAACTCCTGAACGAACGTCAAAACTGTAACCGGTTGTGAAGATCGCCGAAAGAGCCATGCCCGTAGTGCCGTCTGGTTTTATACGTTTGCCATCCTTGTCGGCTATTTCGTCGTGATTGATCCTGTAGATAGGCAATAATCCAAGCGTGAAATTCCATTGAGAAAACCTGAAATTCCTTTCCACCCTAAACATTATATCGGTACCTCTCTTCAATTCCTTCGCATTGGAATACTTCTGCACGTATGCGATGTCCTCAGGGCC
This sequence comes from Chryseolinea sp., assembly GCA_035316905.1. Taxonomy (GTDB): domain Bacteria; phylum Bacteroidota; class Bacteroidia; order Cytophagales; family Cyclobacteriaceae; genus Chryseolinea. The sequence goes on from DATHIE010000103.1 coordinate 896, forward strand.
TCCCTGCCAGGCTGTCCAGAGGAACTGGTTATTGTTCTTGTTGAATGGATGTTGTATGCCTGTTGCGAATAGCCAATTGCGGGTTATGAGTGAGATGCCAGTTATGAAGTCATAACTGCCGAGACTGGTTTGATAATACATCGGAAGTGGATAGCCGTTTTCATCTTTGTCTGATTTGTTCGTTGCTATCTTTCCTCCAACGGAAAGATTAACATCGAAATTTTCACCTTTGATGATATTGCGCGTGAAGCATAAAGAAATATCGCCCATCCCGGAAGTATTGGCGAGCCGGCCGGTCACAGCCTGGTAGGGAAGCTTCACCTGAAACGATGTTTTAGAGTTCAGGCTGAAATTCAGATCAGCTGTAGCCACGTAAATGATCGGAGTAAGCGTAGTAGTTCCCCGATAGAAACTGATCTCCATTGAACGCAGCTTAAGCTCGACCTTTTTGTTGAATGGCTGGTCGGGTTTCATTGCCCCCATTGTACAAAACCCGGCATCGCTACAGCCTTGAGCAAGACAATTATGAATACCGAGCAGTACAAAAAGCACGGCACCGAGATACATCAGTGACCTGGACATGGGAGCTTAGACATTGGGCCAGACTAAGGTACTTAAAAAAAGAAAACCCGGAGTTTTTGTCTCCGGGTTTTTCGAATGTTTCTTGTGTGTACAGCTTACATTCCGAGCGACTGGTTTTCAATCGAAGCAAGCTCTAACACTTTCTCATACTCAGCAGGAGAAAGGTCGTTATAAAAATAATGCACAGGGTCTACTTGTCCTCCTTTGATAAGGACTTCATAGTGTAAATGCGGCGCTGTAGAAAGTCCTGTATTACCAACATATCCGATCAAATCACCACGTTTTACGTTTTGTCCAGGACGAACAGAAAACTCATGCATATGAGCGTATCTTGTGCGGTATCCGAAGCCGTGATCAATTTCCACCATTTTTCCGTAACCGCTGAATTTTACACTCACCTCGGCTATGGTTCCATCTGCTGTTGCATATATCGGAGTGCCTATTGACGCTGCGAAGTCAATACCTGTGTGCATCTTTTTCACTTTATAGATCGGATGGGTCCGCCACCCAAATCCAGAGGCCAGTGCTACTAGCTGCTTGTTTGATACGGGTTGTATTGCGGGAATTGAGGCATACAATTTCTCTTTCTTTTCAGCCAACGCCACAACTTCATCCTGTGATTTTGTTTCTATGTATAATTTTCTCCTCAGTAAGTCGACCTTTTCGTGGAGAGAAAGCACCAGTTCTGAGTGTGAAAATTCTTTCTCCTTTATATCAGTATAGCGGTCTACACCGCCAACGCCGGCCTGACGCATTGATTTTTCGATCGGTTCGGCACCTAGGACGACCCGGTAGATATTATCGTCCCGATGTTCGACGTTCTCCAGGATAGTGCTCAAGGTTTGAACGTCCTTGGTAAGCTTTTCATAGTAGAATTCGAGCTCTTTAATCTCATTCTTTTGCATGAGCTCTTTAGGAGATTCGAAGTAGGAACTGTACAAGATCAGCAGTCCTACAGCCATGGAAACAGTGAGGGAAAGTATCCCCAGGGCGTTCAGGATAACGTCGCTGGTACGGGTCTTTACCCTTTCGTACTTACATGTCTCCGTATCGTAGTAATACTTTATACGTGCCATAAACTTTAAATATAATCATTGGGGCCTAAACGGCTGAATGACATCCTCATTACACTCGATAAATGGTCCTTCCAGCAGGTCAATGCAATATGGGATTGCCGGAAAGACGGCGTCCAGGCACTGCCGGATCGCTTTAGGTTTACCAGGCAAATTTAGGACTAAAGTTTGGTTTCGTACCCCTGCGGTCTGTCGCGAAAGGATTGCTGTAGGTACGTATGTAAGACTTTTAGCTCTCATTAACTCGCCAAAGCCGGGTAACAGCTTGTTGCACACCGCTTCCGTGGCCTCAGGTGTCACGTCACGCCTGGCAGGTCCTGTTCCACCACATGTAATAATGAGGCAGCATTTCTTATTATCTGCCATGTCAATGATGGTTTTTTCAATAAGATCCTGCTCATCAGGAATCACCGCATATTCCTTTTCCCATTGGCTCTTCAGATATTCGCCGAGGGTCTCTACTATTGCCTTCCCGGGTATATCTTCATAAATACCTTTGCTTGCACGGTCCGAAACGTTGATGATCCCTATTCTTATGGGTAGTTGTACTGTATTGTCCATTATGATGTTATGAGGGGCAATAGATTCCGGAAACTGAAACCTTTTCGCTTATTAGAATATAGACATGAAGGATCACTGCGAATCAGGTTTGAAGACGATATTTTCTGATCGACCCTTCTTGAAAACCTGTCGGCCTTTATTGATTCCCCTTCGAATTTCTTTCTGTTGCTCGTGAGGCAACGCAATAATTTGCAGACAAGACTCTGAGCAGCAGTTATCAAACTTTGCCGCACATTCCCTACATTGAATGAACAACAAGTGACATCCGTCATTTTTGCAATTAGTGTGATCATCACAAGGCTTACCACACTGATGGCATACAGCAATTATGTCGTCTGAAATTCTTTCACCAAGACGCTCATCGAACACAAAGTTTTTTCCGATGAATTTATTCTCAAGTGCCTGTTCTTTTACCTGACGAGCATATTCTATAATTCCGCCATCCAGCTGAAAGACATTTTTGAATCCCTGGTGCTTCATCCATGCACTTGCTTTTTCACATCGGATACCTCCTGTACAGTACATCAAAAGATTTTTGTCTTTGTGTTCCTTCATAAGGTCCTCCACTAGCTGCAATTCCTCCCGGAAAGTGTCGACATCAGGACAAATTGCATCCTTGAAACGACCAACCTCGCTCTCATAATGATTGCGCATGTCGACAACAATAGTGTTCTTATCTTCGGCGAGCTCGTTGAACTTCTTTGCATTGACATGTTGGCCTGTGTCTGTAACGTCGAAAGTTTTATCATCCAACCCATCAGCGACGATCTTTTTCCGCACCAAAATTTTAAGCTTAAAAAAAGACTTGCCATCATCCTGGATCGCGGTATTAAGACGAACTCCGTTTAGGAAGGAAATGCTGTTGATAAAGCTTTTGAATGAGTCAAGTACAGATTCGGGCACGCTGATTTGTGCATTGATTCCCTCAGAAGCGACATAGATACGTCCAAGGACATTTAAGGACTCTAGTCCACGGTAAAGTTCGTCCCTGAATGCTTTCGGATCCAGGATATGATGGTATCGGTAAAAGGAAACCGTAACCCTTACTTCAGGTAAAGACCGCATCTTTTCTTTAAGAGCGCGCCCGTTAATACGATTGTACAACGCCATATTATGATTAAATGCAAGTTAATCTGGCGCAAATTTAGCATTTCCCGCCCAGTCAGTAAATAAAACTTATTAAGCTTTAATGCTTTGGCTGAAGCTCGCCGCGAAGCAACCGATTGTACTCTTCACAGGTTAGCCAGCCCTGTTCATTGCAATACTCGCACGTCTTGTAGGCCGGACCAAAAGCCCCTTTCTTAACGATCACGTGATCGCCTTTGCAAACAGGACACGTTACTTTCCCTGCAGGACCGCAGTCAATGTCATAGCTCGCAGATAAAATTTCACCTGTCTGATTCAAAGCCACAGATTTTTCTTTGACGAATTCTGCTTCCGCTTTTCGCATCCAGGTGACTGCCTCATTAGAATATTGGCCGTTGGTCCCTTTTAGTTGGATATATTTATTCAGCCAGTCAATACTTTGTTTGTACCTGCCAAGGTGAAATGAATTTTTGCCGAAGTAGAATGTTAGATCAGAAGGAACACTTCGAACGTTGTCGAGTACGTACTGAAACTTTTCATCAGCTCGTCCATAATTACCAAGATCCATAAAGTAAACTCCTGAGTCTAACTCACGGAGAAGTGCGGTCTTCTTCAGTTGCTCTTGCTGAACCCTGAATTCGTCTACTTTATCCTGTTGGGCAAATAGCTTGCAGCTGATTGTGCATGTAATAAGAATGCCTATGAAGTATCGCATCATCAATTAAATCTTTCCTTACTTATGTCCAGCCACTCCATTGCAGCAACATGAAAAATATCTTCTTTAGTATTATTATCGAGGTTCATGTTCTCAATAAATTTTCCAATCTCAAGATCGCCTAGCGGAAACGGATAATCTGACCCCAACATCACGCGTTTGGATCCCTGGAGCTTTAATACATACTCCAACATTAGCTCGTCATGCGTAACGCTGTCCACCCAAAACTTTCCAAGGTAATTTTTTGGCTTCACGTTGTTATCTATGGCTACCAGGTCGGGTCTGCAGTCGAATCCGTGTTGAATCCTTCCTATCGAGGACAGAAAAGATCCACCGGCATGTGCAAAATTAACCCGTAGTTTCGGAAGTCTTTCAAGGATCCCACCGAAGATCATGGAGCAAACGGCCCTGGATGTTTCAGCCGGCATTCCGACCAACCACGGAAGCCAGTATCGCTGCATGCTCTTTTGTCCCATCATATTCCACGGATGAACTAACACGGCCATTCCCAGCTTTTCGCAGGCCTCGAAGATGGGGAAAAATCGTTCTTCGTTAAGATTGAGATCATTAATGTTTGATCCTATCTGAACACCGCTCAATCCCACTTGCTTGCATCGTTCCAATTCCTGTATTGCCAACTCGCTGTCTTGCATAGGGATGGTTGCAAGGCCTAAATAGTTTTTTGGATATTTTACTACGAGGTCCGCAATGTGGTCATTCAGGAACCTTGAGATTTCGAGACAATCGAAAGGCTTGGCCCAATAGGAGAACATAACCGGCACAGTGCAGACAACCTGAACCTGAGTATTAAACTTGTCGTATTCTTTGATTCTGAGCTCAGGGTTCCAGGCATTTTCTTTTATTTCCCTAAAGAACTGATTCCCTCGCATCATCTTAGCGAACCCTTTTTTATGGTGTTGCAGAAAGATGAAATCTCCGTAGCCAAACTTTTCTGTCCAATTAGGTAATTTCTTGGGAAGGATGTGTGTATGGCAGTCTATCTTCAACATTTCGGAAACCCGTAAACTCGAAATATCGAGGATTTTTGACTGCTATCAAATGAGACTTCTGAGGTGGGGAACTTGCGGAACGATGATGAGAAAAATGAGCAACGCTAGATAGTGGCTGGGAAAAACCAACTGATTATTGTCTCAATTTGGGTCAGCTGCAGTGCTCTGTGAAGCAACCTAAGGCATGGCCAAAATATCCTGTATTGTAATGATAAAGTTCGTTTTTATAGAAATTTCCCCTTTTTTTAAGACGAAGCGCCCCAATTTTGGACGCTGGCGTTGACGATATAAAAGGCATGGCATCAATTTCTCTTTACTAGGGGAAAACCAAATACCCATGAATCTCCTTATGATCATTTTATGTTTTGTGTTGGCATACGGGTTATTCGCCCTCATTGCCTTCAAAATTGTAAAAGTTCTGTTCCCCAATTCGGACTCACACGACAAACCCTGGAAGGTTAGAATTCCGTAAGTGAACTGAAAAGAAATTAATCAGCCCTACCCCGAGTACTCGGCGTGGGGCTTTTTGTTTTCAACTCGCCTACAACGTGTGGAATTTTGCCACCCCAATGGATTAAGGCAATTTCTTCCAGAATAGTGTTAAACGGCTGACAATCAAACGGGCCGGGTATCCACTTAACAATTGGCACCATTTTTTAGAAAAATCTCATCAGATGCTTTATGCACGTGTGGTTTAGTCAAACAGGATGAAAATGAGGGTTATGAAAAAGAATAAAGCACAAAAATCAAAATCAAACTCAAAGGAGGATGACAAGGAAAATATCCTCCTGAATACTCTTATTAAGACAAGAGAGGAAATACTGGATTTACTGAGAGTTCTAAAGACTTTCTGAATGGTTACAAAAAATATTGGGGTGGCAAGTGATTAAGGTGAACAATTCATCTTTTAAGTTTTGCCTGGATGACTATCTCACATCTTTCAATTCTGATTGTCCGTCCACTCCAATCCTGAGCCGTCATCGCCGCCTTGATGACGGCTCTTTTGTTTTCTGACGTTAACCCAAGATTGCCGATATTATAAAATAAATAATAATTGAAAGGATCAACACCCCATACATGATCAGATCAACTCTCACATAAGGCTTGTATTCCTTATAAAGTTTTTTCAATTTTTTGAACATTTGTATCCAGATAGTACGCTAATTTCAGTTCCAAAGTAACTATTTAATTTTTTATCCGTCTGTAGAAGTGCTGTGCGGACTGAAATCATTCTTTTTATCATCATAGGGGTAAAAGAAGGGTTGGTTGTCTAAAGCTTCAAGCAACCACATATTAAATGATAAAAAAATTACTGCTGCCACTGTTGACATTTTCATGGCTGACGATCGTGGCCCAGGACAAAGTTACCCTCAATGGATATGTTAAAGATTCCAGCAATGGTGAAGAGTTGATTGGCGTAACGGTCTACATCCCAAAACTAAAGGCTGGAACTGTCACTAATTCTTACGGATTTTACTCGATTACTCTTCCCAAGGGAACCTATGAAGTTCAGTTCAGCTACATAGGGTATGCATTTCAAACGTTGGAGGTTGACCTTAACCAGGACGTCGTGAAGAATCTGGAGATGGTTACTGAAGCGACCCTCATTGAGGAAATAGTAATAACAGATGACAGGGTTGATGAGAATGTGGTGTCCCTGCAGATGAGTAAAAACACGCTGGACCTTAATCGTGTTCGTAAACTTCCCGCCTTGTTTGGAGAGGTGGATATCATAAAGAATATCCAAATGCTGCCGGGTGTGATTACCGCAGGCGAAGGCACATCAAGTTTCTATGTGAGAGGAGGTAGCGCCGATCAGAACCTTATTCTTATTGACGAGGCACCTATTTATGATCCGTCTCATCTCTTTGGACTGTTTTCAGTGTTTAATGCAGACGTTATTAAAGATTCCGAATTGTATAAGGGAGGTATCCCGGCGAGGTTCGGTGGTAGGTTATCGTCTATTCTCGAAGTGCGAACAAAAGACGGGAACAATAAAAGGTTCGGCGTGTCAGGTGGCATTGGAACTATGGCTAGCCGGGTAATGGTTGAAGGGCCGCTTAAAAAAGACAAGAGCTCATTTATTCTGTCAGGCCGAAGGTCATATGTCGATCTTTTCCTAAAAGCTGCTGACCAGGACAACCTTGTGCACTTTTATGATATTAATGCAAAGGTCAATTGGAAGTATAATAATAACAACCGTTTTTTTGTCGCCTTTTATTCGGGCCGGGACGTCTTCAATTTTTCAAATGAATTTGGATTTGCATGGGGCAATAATACGGCGACATTCCGGTGGAATCATTTGTTTAATGAGCGGTTATTCTCAAATGCAACTGTAATCGCGAGCAGTTTTGATTATGAGCTTGAGCTTAAGGATCCTGTGCAGGGATTTAAGTGGACCTCCGACCTTCAGGAGTTGAGCGTCAAGTATGATCTGGCTTATTTCATTAACACGAACAACCAGTTATCATTTGGCTATCATCTTTCTGGAAGAAGATTCTCTCCAGGAAAGATTGCGCCGAATACAGATGGTTCCATCTTCAGTAATGTTGAATTGCAACACATGTATGCGCTTGATCACGCATTGTATGTGAGTAACGAGCAACGCCTGAACGAAAGGATTACGCTTGACTATGGCGTTCGCCTTTCGATCTTTCAAAACCTGGGAACAAGTGACGTCTATTTATATGAAGATCCGCGCGATAACGTCGACATTCAACGTACAGACACAATCCACTACGATGCCTGGGATAATATAAAAACGTATGTGAACGTTGAGCCGAGACTAGCGATGCGGTATTTGATCTCCCCAGGGCAATCCGTAAAGCTGTCGTATAACAGAATGGTACAGAATACGCACCTTATCGCTGCCGGTACAGTACCAGTGCCATTCAATACGTGGAACCCTAGCGGTTATTATCTCGAGCCCCAGCTCGCCGATCAGGTTGCTGCAGGCTACTTCAGGAATTTTAAGGACAATGTCTATGAGTTTTCAGCTGAAGTCTACTACAAGGACGTAAGGAACGTGACCGATTTTGCGGACAATGCGGATATCTTTTTCAACCAGGATCTTTCCACCGAATTCCGACAAGGCAAGTCAAAGGCTTACGGAATTGAGCTTATGTTGACAAAGGCCGAAGGGCGATTAACGGGGGCAATAGGCTATACGTTATCGAAGGCCACACGGAAGGTGGATGGTGTCAATCTCGGAAGAGAATTTGCGGCGAATTACGATCGAAGAAACGTAGTGAACATACAGGCGGCCTTTGATATGAACGATAAATGGACCTTCGGTGCAAACTTTACATACAGCACAGGTCGCCCCACAACTCTGCCAACCGGCAAATTTGAATATCAAAATTACAACCCCGATGTGATCACAGAACGCAACGGATATCGTTTGCCTGCCTTCCACCGACTGGATGTTTCCGCCACACTGAATCCAAGAAAGAACTCTTCGAGAAAATGGAAAGGGCAATGGGTATTCTCAATATACAATGTCTATAATCGTCAGAATCCATTTACGATTTATACACGAACTACCAAGAACGACGATGGCGACATTGTAGGCGACGGCAAGACCAAGGAAGCTCGGATGGTCTACCTATTCCCGATACTTCCTTCCGTGACGTATAATTTCAAATTCTAGCATGCAACAGATGAAAAATACATTTGCCATTATATTGACGACTCTTATTCTGACCGCTTGTGAAAAGACGGTTTACCTGGATCTCAATCAAAACAATCCGACCATAATTATAGAAGGGCAGGTGACAAACCATACAAGCCACCAATACATTAAGATCACACGTTCGGTAGGCTTTTATGAGACAGGGCAGTCGCCCAGGGTGGATGATGCTATTGTCATGGTTACTGATGATGCAGGGAATGAATTCGAATTTATTCACAATCCTGGCGGATACGCCGATTCAATTGGATTCTATCGACCTGCTATCCCTTTTGCCGGCGAGATTGGGAGAACGTACAAGCTTAGCGCAACAGTCGACGGACAGCTCTATGAAGCGGAGGATACGTTGTTGCCCGTAACAACAATAGATTCGTTGTCCTATAGGATCAATGACGATGAACTTGAGGATCCTAAAGACGATGGTAAGTTTTACGAAGTGCTCATGTACGCTCTTGAACCTCAGGATCGCACCGACTATTATCTGTTTAAGTTTTACCGAAATGATTCCCTCAAAGTATACAACGATACAGACATTTATTATGCCGACGACGAGATATTAGGTGAACAAATTGACGGGGTGCCGTCACCTATCTACTATTCGCCGGGTGATACGGCACGGGTAGAGGCCTATAGCCTAAGTAGGAACGGCTTTGTGTTTTACAATGACCTACAAACATTGCTCAATAGCGACGGCGGACTCTTCAGTCAACCACCGTCGAACTCCAGAACCAATTTAAGTAATGGTGCCCTGGGTTATTTTCAAGCCAGCGCGATGGACATGAAAGAGATCGTTATTAAAGAGTAACCAACAGTTGCTTTTAACGAAAGGGAGTTTCATCTTTCAATTGGTAAAAAACGGCCCATGAAAGATTATCTCCGAGTTTTGTTTTTTGCGTGCGTTTGCATTTCATCTAACGTTTCGGGGCAGGTTGTTTTGGAAAACAATCCAACGAGCCTGAAGTGGCAGCAGGTTAACACAAAAAACTTCAGGGTATTATTTCCAAAAGGATTTGATCTACAGGCACAACGGGTAGCCAATACACTTGAGCACATCCATACCGCTGAATCCAGGACGTTGGGATCGCGTCCCAGAAAGATATCCGTCATTCTGCAAAATCAATCCTCCGAATCAAATGGGTTCGTTTCGATACAGCCGAGGAGATCCGAATTTTATACGATGCCTCCTCAGGATTACAATTTCCTGGGTACCAACGACTGGCTGGATCTTTTGGCATCGCATGAGTACAGACACATAGTTCAGTATCAACATGCAACGCGTGGTTTCAATCGTGTCATATATTATCTGTTTGGTTCAACCGGACTTTCAGGCATGGCTCAGGCCGCTGCGCCTCAATGGTTTTGGGAAGGAGATGCTGTCGCCACTGAAACGGCATTTACCAGAAGTGGCCGTGGACGAATCCCCAATTTCAACCTCCTTTTTAAAACAAACTTCTTGGAGGGAAGAACATTTAATTATCATAAGCAATATCTCCGTTCTTATAAGCACAACATACCGGACTACTATGTGCTCGGATATAATATGGTGAGCTACCTGAGAAAGAGAACGAAAGATCCCGAGATCTGGGGAAAAATTACCGCCAGGTCCTGGAATGTTCCATTTATTCCATTTGCATTTTCGAATGCTATACATAAAGAGACAGGATTATACGTGACCGATCTCTACAAGGAAATGGTCAATGACTTCAAGAAAGAATGGCAGGAGGAAGCCAACAAGGTGGCGGTTAACAAATTTGAGCGTGTAAATCCAAGAACGTCCAAAGCGTATACAGATTACCGCTACCCGCAGGTATTAGAGGACGGGTCGATATTGGCAAAGAAGCAAGGTATTGGAGACATCGAGCAATTCGTTCGATTGGGCAATGGCTATGAGGAGAAAGTATTCACACCTGGTAATGTAAACGATGCAGGAATGCTTTCGGCATCACAGTTAAGAGTAGTTTGGAGCGAATTTGGTTACGACCCCAGATGGCGTGTAAAGAACTATTCGCTGATCAAAGTAATCGACCTGGTTAGCGGCAAGAAGTGGATCATTGGAAGTAAACGTGATCGCCTGAGTGGGGCAGCCTTGTCGCCAGACGCAAAGACTGTCGTGGCAATGCGTTCAGATAACAATTACCGGAACAGCGTAGTCCTGTTAGACGTCCTAACCGGGAGAAGTGTAAAGACTTTTCCTAATCCTGATAACTACTTCTACTCGATGCCCCGGTGGTCTGATGACGGCAAGAGCATCGTAATGCTGAAGACAACCTCATCAGGTCGTACGATTGCAATTCTTGAAATTGCGACCGGAATCTTCAGAGATGTGCTAGAAGTAACAAACGAGAACATTGGACACCCAGTGCTTTTTCGAAATCATCTCTTCTTTAACTCGCCAAGAAGCGGCATTGACAATATCTATGTGTTGGATATCAAAACCAACAAGCGTCAACAAGTAACATCAAGCCGTTATGGTGCGTATAACCCAGCCGTGTCTGCCGATGGTAAGACAATCTATTACAATGAGCAAACGAGGGATGGATTGGATGTCGTAAAGATCCCGTTGGACCCCAGGCTGTGGAAGGACGATGTGGTTAGGGACGACGGCCCCAAAAAACTGTATGACGAACTTGCATTGCAGGAGGGTCGCCCGCATTTATTCGACAGTATTCCGCAGAACAGTCTGCCGGTTCGAAAGTATTCCAAGATTTCGGGGATTATCAATCCATACAACTGGGGAGCATTTGTAACAAACGATCTTGCACAGGTGAATGTCGGAATAAGTTCGCGTGACATTCTTAGCACAACTTCGATAACAGCAGGATACTTGTATGATTTGAATGAGGGCACTTCGTCATGGAGCGCCGGTGTGAGCTATCAGGGTTTGTATCCAATTATTGATCTCAACGCGCAATTGGGAGAACGAAAAAAGGAAGAAGACGGATTTGGTAATTCACTGACCTTCAAATGGGACGAGGCTACTATTGAAGGAGGAATGCGCATTCCCTTAGTGCTGACCAATTCAAAATATAGCCGTAGTGTGACGGTGGGAAACGCCGTCGGACTTACACAAACATCAAATTTTACAAACAGGATTACAAGGAATGATACGTTGATCTACGAAGGTCCCGAACGGATCAATCCCGCGTATGATACGCTGCTGTTTTTGTATAAGGATCAGTTGAATGATGGCAACCTGTTATACAATCGTTTTACTTTTTCAGCTTATAACCTTTTGAAGAGAAGTCGCCGTGACTTCTTAAGTCGTTGGGGACAAACCCTGGATATCGAGTTGTCTAATACACCTTATGGTGGTGACTTTGACGGAAAACTGCTTGCCGCACGGGCTACATTTTATTTTCCAGGATTCTTTAAGCACCACTTCTTCTATACCCGTTTTGCTTATCAGGAAAGTTTGCAAGGTCCTGAAACCAACCTCTATACTTTCAGAAACAAGATACCCAAACCCAGAGGCCACAGTTATCCCGACGATGAGACATTCTATTCCTTGTCAGCGAACTATGCGTTACCTATTTGGTATCCGGATATTGTCTTAGGTCCCATTCTTTACATCCAGCGTATCAAGGCTAACTGTTTTTTTGATTATGGCAAGGGCATGGGGAATCAATACTATTACAACCCCGACTCTAACCGCGCGTATTTTTCAACGAGCGACCAAATCTACCAGTCTGTGGGAATCGAGACGACGTTCGATTTCAACGTGATGCGTTTTTTGCCCAAGTTTGAGGTTGGGTTCCGCTCTACCTATCGATTCGCGAATGACTATAATTCCAGCGGTATGGTATTTGAATTTGTCATCGGCAATATCGGATTCTAGGTGCTTGAAATTGGAGGGATTTAAACCTATTTTTGGCACTCTAATTCGAAATCCTAAGAAAGAAATCTAAAAATATCGACAATGGCAGAAATCATTAGAATGCCCAAAATGAGCGACACCATGACGGAAGGGGTGGTCGCCAAGTGGCATAAGAAGGTGGGTGACACAGTCAAATCCGGAGAGTTGATGGCCGAAATTGAAACAGACAAGGCGACGATGGATTATGAGTCCTTCAATACCGGTACCGTGCTCTACTTGGGGGTACCGGAAGGTCAGGCTGTAAAAGTGAATGATGTACTAGCCATTGTTGGTAATAAGGGTGAAGATTACTCGGCGTTGTTATCTGGTGCAACCAATGCGTCGTCGTCGGGAGGAAAAATTGAGGAACAAAAGGCACCTCAGCAAAGTGCCCAGGCTCCAGCGCCCAGCGTAGCCACAAGTGCGCCTGCAATTGATACAGCAGGTATTAAAGCGGAGATTGTCTTGATGCCAAAGATGAGTGATACCATGGTTGAAGGCGTGATAGCCGCATGGCATAAGAAAGTTGGCGACAGCGTCAAGAATAATGAATTACTTGCCGAGATCGAGACCGATAAGGCGACAATGGAATATGAGTCCTACAACACCGG
>DATHIE010000104.1:0-26863 GCA_035316905.1 Chryseolinea sp.
CCGATATACTCGGAAGCGAGGTCGAGAGACCGGAGGTTATCGAATCTACGGCAATGGGTGCAGCTTACCTTGCAGGAATTCAAATTGGAGTGTGGAAAAAGGAGGACATTGTCCGCAACAGGAAGGTACAGAAACGGTTCAGGCCCCAGATGGAAGAGACTACCCGTAATGGGCTGTATAAAGGTTGGTTAAAAGCGGTCGAGAGAACGAAAGGTTGGGTGGATAGTGAATAAATTCCGTTCTCTGATTTATATTTATAATCCAAATTGTTGTCGTACCTGAAAACGAATGCCATGGAGAACAGCACAATTGCCGGACACTATAACGAGCAGTACTTCAATAAGTATCAAAAAGAAATGGGCGAGTTTGGGGGAAAAGCCAATCTGTTCCTTTTTGACAAACATGTACACACGTCCGATACCGTTGTGGACTTTGGCTGCGGGGGTGGATTTCTGTTACACAATCTCAATTGCCAGGAAAAGATCGGTGTGGAATTGAATCCCACAGCCCGCGAGTATTGTATCAAAGTGAATGGCATCAAGTGTTACGAATCGCTGAACGCTGTAGAAGATGAATCTGTCGACCTGATCATTTCAAGCCACTGCCTTGAGCACACACCAAACCCATTTGAATTAGTTTCGATTCTGTATAGAAAACTGAAAAACAATGGGCGGATTGTTATAGTGGTACCGTTGGACAGTCATAAATACGCATGGGTACCAAATGACATTAATAATCATTTGTACAGCTTCAGTCCCATGAATCTCGGTAACATACTCCAGGGTGTGGGATTTAAAGATATTACAGCGACGACAGTGCTTCACAAGTGGCCACCAAAATTTGGTGAGATCACTAAGATTTTTGGCTTCAAGACTTTCCAGTTGCTAAGTTGGATATACGGTACTCTTAACAAACATAACGTTCAGGTTAAGGGAATTGGTACAAAAAGACTTTAGCACAACATGGCGAACCTCGCATAATAATTTCGACCTTGAATTTGATTCACAATCAATCGCTATAAGTGCACGACTTTTCCTTTTTAAACCGGAAAGAAATTACCTCGAAGCTTGCTGGCCAGTCATTTGACCTTATTGTTATCGGCGGTGGAATAACCGGGGCGGGTATAGCACTCGACGCAGCATCACGCGGTTTGAAGACAGCCTTGATAGAAAAGGACGATTTTGCTTTTGGGACCAGCAGTCGGTCAACCAAATTGATTCATGGAGGCCTAAGATATCTCAAGCAGCTAGAGTTTGGTTTAGTGAAAGAAGTTGGTAGCGAACGAGCCGTGGTGCACCGTCTTGCCCCTCATCTTGTGGTACCTGAAAAAATGCTGTTGCCGCTTTCGGAAAAAAAAGGTCTTGGATATTGGCTTACGTCTATTGGGTTGAAAATATATGATTGGCTGGCAGGCGTCAAGCCGGAAGATCAACGGCGGATGCTTACAAAACAGCAGACGTTAAGATGCGAACCCCTTTTAAGAAAGGACGACGTAAAAGGAGGGGCGATCTATGCTGAATATAGAACGGACGACGCACGCTTAACCATTGAGATCGTTAAATCCGCAGTTAGCCACGGCGCTGTTGTATTAAGTTATGCGGCGGCGTCGGACTTTGTTTATAATGATGATCGGGTAGCCGGAGTGAAGGTTCACGACGCAATTTCAGGTGAAGATTTTGTCATCCATTCAAAGGTTGTAGTCAGCGCAGCTGGCCCCTGGGTTGATGAACTGAGAGAAATAAACAAATCAAAAACCGGAAAACGGCTTCACTTGACAAAAGGTGTTCACATAGTAGTTGCGCATTCAAGGCTTCCCGTGAAACAGGCGATCTATTTTGATGTTGAAGATGGTCGGATGATCTTCGCTATTCCCCGGGGAAGAACAACCTATATTGGTACGACAGATACAACCTATACTGGCGACAAAGATCGGGTCTTCACAACACGAGATGACGCACAATACCTGGTTGCTGCTCTAAACTCCACTTTCCCGTCAGTTAAACTCTCGTTAAGCGATATCGAATCGAGTTGGGCCGGACTTCGGCCATTGATACATGAGGAAGGCAAGTCGGCGTCAGAACTTTCACGCAAGGATGAAATTTTCGAATCGCCATCGGGGCTTATCTCGATCGCAGGAGGTAAACTCACCGGCTATCGTAAGATGGCGGAGCGTGTTGTCAACCTGGTGATAAAAAAACATTTCGATGACCGCAGCTTTGCCTCTTGCCGAACTGATAAGATCAAGCTTCCAGGCGATGGATTTTCAAGCGTTAAGGATGTTAAGAAATTTGTGCAAGGTGTTTCTGTCAAGCTAGATAGTTTTGGTGTTCCGTCAGCGGCTAGGTACCTCGTTGAAAACTTTGGAATGCAAGCTGATGGCATCCTTAGTCGTATGGGGACATTCAATTCATCTCAACCCGAACTGGCTTTATTAAAAGGACAACTTTCATTTTGTGTACAACACGAAATGATATGCAATCTTCAGGATTTCTTCGTGAGGCGAACAGGACTTATCTACTTTGATATTCACCAGGTCGAGAAATGGAAAAACGAAATTGCAAATGAATGCGCGACCCTTCTTGGTTGGGATGATTCAAAAACCGCGGTTGAAGTGAGAGAATTGGAAGGCCTTATATCTTCGCAACGAAACTTCGTGTAAACATCCCGATAGCCCCGATAACTATCGGGGGACCGGCTATCTCATTGCCGGATCACCAGCATAGTTTAACCCATTAAAAATTTGATATACTGTCTGAGATTATCCGTTGAGACTCTTAAATTACGGATGTAAACGATTGTGATTTAGTCAAATGGCAAAGAAGAACGCAAGTATCGGTAAAGATAATCTTTGGGGCATTGACATGGGCGGCACGAAGATCGAAGGGGTCATCTTAAAGTCGGCAAAGGACCCTAAGGTTCTATTTAGAGACCGGGTTCCTACAGAGGCAGACCAAGGTTATCCTCACATTCTCGGGCAGGCTGAGAAGGTGGTGAACATGATGAAGAAATACGCCGGCGTAAAACCATCGAAGATCGGATTTGCCACGCCAGGTATATTGGATCCGAAGCTTGGTACAATGAAAAATTGTAACTCCGTTGCCATGAATGGTCAGCCAATGAAGGTTGACCTCGAAAAGATTCTTGGGCTGAAAATAGAAATTGCCAATGATGCAAATTGTTTCGCGCTCGCAGAGGCCAGACTTGGCGTTGTAAAAGAACAGTTTCCCAAAGCAAAAGTAGTCTTCGGAGTAATAATGGGTAGTGGAGTTGGTGGTGGTATTGTAGTGGATGGAAAACCTATTTTTGGATTGCAGGGTATCGGCGGTGAATGGGGACACAACTTTTTAGATGACTCAGGAGGTCCTTGCTATTGTGGCAAATCCGGCTGCGTCGAAAATGTGATCTCGGGTCCGGCACTTGAAAAATATTATTTCAAAGAAACCGGCAATAAAAAACCCCTAAAGGATATTGTCGCGCTTGCAGAATCGAAGGTGGATCCCACGGCGCAAAAGACGATGATGAGATTGGTTGAATTCTTCGGGAAAGCATTGAGTGTAGTCATCAACATAGTGGATCCGGATGTTGTTGTCATTGGTGGAGGAGTAGGAAATATCGATTTGCTTTATGATCGTGGAATAGATTCCCTTCGAAAATACGTTTTCAACAATCGGCTCGATACACCTGTAGTTCGGCCTCTCCTTGGTGATAGCGCCGGTGTTTTTGGCGCAGCTTTTCTCGTAAGCTAAACAGATACTATGCGAAACCTTACCATGAAACATCTAGAAGGCAGCGTACACCTAACTAAAACTTATTGAGATGAAAAAGATAGCAGTGCTCGGACCAATCCCTCGAGATCATATTGTAACTCACCAGGGTGACCTTATTCAAAAATGGGGTTGTGTCACTCATCCAGTAATTGCTTTGTCCACATTGGCGGGCAAAAAAATTGAGGTTATTCCTGTATGTCATGTCCGGCAAGTTGACCTGGATAATGTAAAAGAGGTATTCCAGGGTTATGAAGGTGTTAATCTGAAACATTTGTCATGCAAGAATGATCAGGGTGATATCATAAGCTTAAGATTCGTAGATATGAACAATCGTATCGAGCGTCAGACTGGATTTATGGATCCGATCATGCCCGACGATGTTAAAGCCTTGCTTGACTGTAAGGTCTTCGTTTTTATTCCAATCAGCGATTATGAAATATCGATCGATACATTGAAGTATCTGAAAAAGAACAGCAATGGCATAATCATCTTCGATGCACACGGACCAACGACAGCATGTCTGTTCAGCGGCGAGCGCCAGCGAAAATTCTGGATTGATCGCGATCAGTGGCTACCTTATATTGATGTATTAAAAATGAACCTTGAAGAAGCACATGCTTCGTGGTTCAAAAAAGAGTACGAAACGCGCGATTATTATGTGGAGTCGGAAGAAGTTGACCGGGATTCTCTTCGTGAATTTGCTGTTCATTGCCTCGACCTGGGAGTTAAATGTGTTTACATCACAGTAGATTCGCGTGGGTGCCTTACTTACTTCCGCAGATCCGGAAAACTTGTTGAGGATATGGTACCGGCTGTCAAAGTGGAAAATGTGATTGATACAACCGGATGCGGCGATTCGTTTGCAGGTGGTGTTGGCTTTGGGCTCCTTCAAAAACCAAATGACTACATTGGGGCCGCGCGTTACGGAAATGCATTGGGTGCGTTACGTACCCAGGGGAAAACTTTTGCTGTATTTAAATCACTTGAAGAAACAGATAAATTAATAAAGCAGACTTATTCTTAACTGATTTACTCACACTTCACACGCACACATTAATCATCTAAAGCGGACCGGAATTGATAAAGGCATGTATTTTTGACCTGGATGGTGTTATCGTAGACACTGCCCGATATCATTATTTAGCGTGGAAGCGACTGGGGAAAGAAGTTGGAGTGGACCTCACGTTGGAAGACAATGAAAGATTAAAGGGCGTAAGCCGAATGCGTTCACTTGAAATCATACTTGAACTTGCCGGTGTTTCCCTAAGTGAACTTGAAAAGGAACGATTGGCAAACAAGAAGAACACCTGGTTTGTCGATTATATAGAGAGGATGGCACCTGAGGAAATATATCCAGGGGTGAAATCGATGATCCAGGGTATGCGTGAATTAGGTCTGAAACTAGCGTTGGCATCAAGCAGCAAAAATGCTAAGACTGTTATACAGCTCCTGCACATTCAAAATGCGTTTGATGCGATTGTGGATGGAACTATGATCACGCATACAAAACCACACCCTGAGATATTTCTAATGGCCGCAGAAAGATTGGGCGTCGAACCTGCGAATTGTGTTGTGTTTGAAGATGCTGAGGCTGGTATTGAAGCGGCTATTGCGGCTGGGATGAAATGTGTAGGAGTTGGTTCTCCGATTATGTTAAAGGATGCCAACCGGATAGTTTCAACGACAAGCGAATTCCAAATTGCCGAACTGAATAATCTATAGTAAAGTTAACATCAACTTGTTTTACAACGTGTCATTAAGATCATGAAGGAATATCTAAAACCCCACGAATGGCAAATTATTGAGGAAGGTCTTAATCCTCATTACAACATGGTTTCCGAGAGTGTATTCAGTATTGGCAATGGCCGTATGGGTCAGCGGGCCAATTTTGAAGAAGAATACTCAGGGGAGACCCTTAAGGGAAGTTATGTTGCAGGCGTCTATTATCCCGATAAGACACGGGTAGGCTGGTGGAAAAACGGGTATCCCGAATACTTTGCCAAGGTATTAAACGCTCCCAGTTGGATTGGTATCCGCGTCAGCGTGGACAACCAGAAACTTGATCTGGGAAAATGTAAGGTTGAAGATTTCAAGCGGGTTCTTGACATGAAGGTCGGTTTATTGTCGCGGAGTTTTTCAGCCACTTTTCCAGACGGTAAAAAAGTGCGTGTCGAATCGAAAAGGTTTTGTAGTATGGCTAACGGAGAGGTTGGAGCAATCAGATATTCAATCAAGCCGCTGAACTTTTCATCAAAAGCGACGCTATCGATTAACGTTGATGCTGATGTCGTAAATAAGGATTCGAACTATGATGAAAAATTCTGGGAAGAAGTCTACAAGGAAGCATCGGAAGGAAGAGCCATTGTAACGGCGCAAACGAAGAAGACATTATTTCATGTTACAACGGGCATGGCATACTCCATAGTTACAGATGGAAAGAGGGTTCCGTTTGACCGCGTTAACATCGAACAGCGTGAAAAGTTTGCCGGGAACGTTATTCAACTCAACCTTCAGGAGGGCAAAGAGCTTATCATTTACAAGTATGCCGCAATCCTTTCATCGGAAAATCATCCGAAGGATCAGCTGGTTGCCCATTGTCACAAGGTGTTGAACTATGCAATGGAAACGGGCTTTGATAAATTGTATGAAGAGCATGAAAAAGTTTGGACGCACAAGTGGGAGGAATGTGATATAACAATCGAGGGAGACGTTGCGGCCCAGCAGGGAATACGTTTTAATATCTTTCAACTTACGCAAACCTACACCGGTGAGGACGAGCGATTGAATATTGGTCCGAAAGGATTTACTGGCGAGAAGTATGGTGGAAGCACGTATTGGGATACCGAAGCGTATTGCATTCCATTTTACCTCGGAACTGCAGAGCAGAAGGTAGCCCGGAACCTGTTAGTCTACCGCTACAAACATTTGCCAAAGGCTATAGAAAATGCCAAGAAGTTAGGGTTCACAGATGGCGCGGCTTTTTATCCGTTCGTCACAATGAATGGAGAGGAGTGTCACAACGAATGGGAAATTACTTTCGAAGAGATCCATCGAACCAGTGCGATGGCTTATGCGATCCGCGATTACATCGATTATACAGGTGACGAAGGTTACCTGACCGAATACGGGCTAGAAGTCCTGCTTGGAATATCAAGATTTTGGGCGCAGCGTGCGAACTGGTCGACGGATAAGAATAAATATGTCATTCTCGGAGTTACAGGACCGAACGAATATGAGAACAACGTAAACAACAACTGGTATACAAATTATCTTGGTGCGTGGACATTGCGATTCACACTACAGGCGATTGATTACGTTAAGAAGGCCGACAGTAAACGGTACGGCGAAATTGTCAGCAAGATCAAATTCGATGAAAAAACGGAGGCATCGAAGTGGAGTGATATTGTTGAAAAGATGTATTACGCCGAAGACACACGCAGGGGCGTCTTCCTGCAGCAGGATGGTTTCCTGGATAAGGAATTGCTTCGTGTAAGTGATCTTAGACCACAAGACCGGCCATTAAATCAAAAATGGTCGTGGGACAGGATCCTCCGTTCATGTTTCATCAAACAGGCTGATGTACTCCAGGGTATTTATTTGTTTGAAGATGATTTCGACATTGAGACGTTACGAAAGAACTTCGATTTTTATGAGCCAATGACTGTACATGAATCGTCACTGTCACCGTGTGTTCACGCGATCCTTGCTTCGAAACTTGGATACAAGGAGCGGGCGTATGAGTTTTACCTGCGTACTGCCCGACTTGATCTTGACGATTACAACAATGATACGGAGGAGGGCTGCCATATCACATCAATGGCCGGTACCTGGATGAGTGTGATAAAAGGATTTGGCGGAATGAGGATCCGGAACGGTGAGATGCATCTTAACCCATTCCTTCCTGATAAGTGGAAGTCATTTTCGTTTAGGCTTGAGTTCAGAGGGCGTGTAATAAAAGTTAAGATCAGCACCGATGGAGTTCAGACTGTACTTGAGTCTGGGAAGCCGATTGAGATCGTTGTTAAGGACGAGAGGGTAAAGCTGGAAGCGTGAGCAGGGGGCAATGAGCAATGATCAATGAGGAATGACTGGCGGGTTCGCACCCGATTAGAGTCACGCGAAGGCGGACTCTGATCTGCGAAGGAAAATGACGGCCAGCTAGCACGTACCACTACTCGGAGTACATTTTTTCGGAAGGATGAAGGCCGTCACTGGCGAGCAAATCTACTTCATCAAGGCCACGTCTGCTTAATCCGTATTGTTGTAATACTTCACTCCATATTTTTCGCTGATGGATTTATTGGCGACGTTGTACGCATCAATTCCTTCGGAGATCTTTTAAACGGCGTATGTCCATAATCGGGGATTGATAAAACAAATCCGATAGGAAAATTGGATATCACAATTTGTGATATCCAATTTATATTTATATACCGTTAGCAAAGAAAAGATGAGTAAGTCGATAGTAATCACAGACGATGCGGTAATAAGTAAGATATTCCTTATCCGTGGAAAAAAAGTAATGATGGACAGGGATCTCGCAGAACTGTATGGAGTAAAGGCAATCAGATTAAGAGAACAAGTGAAACGGAATCAAGAGCGATTTCCTGAAAACTTCATGTTCCAACTTACCGAAAAAGAGGTCGAAAACATGGTATCGCAAAATGCGATACCATCAAAGCAGCACTTAGGCGGCTACTTGCCTTATGCTTTTACAGAACACGGAGTGTTGATGTTAGCCAATGTGTTAAAAAGTGAGCGAGCCATAACGATGAGCATACGCATCATTGAAATTTTTGTAAAACTAAGGGAAGTGCTACTAATGCACGAAGAAATTTTGTTGAAGCTGGAGCAACTTGAAAGACAGGCAGTGAGGCAGGATGGTGATATTAAACTGATCTTTAAATATTTGAGAGAACTATTGAGTCCAAAAACAGAGCCAATGCGCAAGATCGGATTTAAACGCAAAGGAGAAGAATAGTTCATCAAAGGGGCATTCCTTCATTCGAAGGAAAATGACGGCCAGCTAGCACGTACTATTACTACTTGCCTTATGCCTTTACAGGACACAGGGTGTTGTCATCAATGAACGATCAACAATAGTTGCACATTGGACATCGGAAATTGGGCGTTCGACATTTGTATTTCAGCTGTTCAAAAGATGTTTGAATGTCCAACTTCCAACGCCCAACTCCCAATATCGAAAGGAATTAATTAAGACGTCGCTAGTTTAACATGGAATGAGCAATGATCAAGGAGGAATTATTAACTATGATTATCGATCGTCCTTTTGAGGGACGACACTGATATCGCTGAGAATAACCTTGACCCATTCGGAGTACATTTTTTCGGAAGGATGCAGACCATCGCCGGCAACTAAATCGGCTTCGGCAAGGCCACGTCTGCTTATATCAGTGATGTTGTAATACTTTACTCCGTACTTGTCGCTGATGGATTTATTGACCGCATTGTATGCATCAATTCCCTCCGTGATCTTTTGCTGATTTTCTTTTCCAAACGGCGTATATCCATAATCAGGTATTGATAAAACAAACACCGAAGATTTGTCACCGCCCGCCAGTTGAATCGCTGCCTTGAGAAGGTCTTCAAATTCAGGTGCATAACTCTCAACCGTTTTTCCCTGATAGTAGTTGTTAACACCGATCAATAACGAAACAACATTGTACTCCTCACCTTTCTTAAATTTTGTCTTGGAAATAGCTTGCTTCAAATTGTCCGTACGCCAGCCGGTCGTTGCAATGATCTTTGGTTGCAGGCAGTCAACACCTCGCTTCTGAAGAGAATCAACCAGCTGCATCGGCCACCGGGAGCTTAGCGCAACGCTTTCGCCAATGGTATATGAATCGCCAAGCGCCAGCAGTTTAACTTCTTCGCGTATAATGAGTTTTTGTGCCATACCGTGAATTGAGACAAGGAGCAGTATGCAGAGGAGTTTTTTCATTCTTAGTTCAACAATGTACACAGGTTTGCTGATTTACGAAAAAAAGAAAGAGGATGGTTTCGCCATCCTCTTTTTGTTTTTTTTTCTGCCTTCAGGCAACCTCACATCGTATTTCAATGTACTGCTGCCTGCGTTTTCCTGCTTCGTACCCAAAAGAGCAGGATGGTGAAGAGCACAATCAGGATGATGGGAAATGTAATCATCTTTTGAAGTGTTGCCTGACCTGCAGCCAATTCCAATGCATCGCCATCGAGGTTCATCGAGGCTGCTTTCTCACGAGCCTGATCAATCCAGCCGCCAATAAAGGGTTGGAACATAGCAGTGGAAAACATACCGAAGGCTCCTACGACTGACATGCCGATCGCTCCGCTACGCGGTATTTTTTCTGCAACAAATCCAATCATATTCGGCCAGAAATAACATACACCGATTGCAAATACGATCGCGGCAAAGTACGCCATTGGACCTGTTTGAGTACTAAACAAAAAGATGCCGATAGCTGTGAAAATAGCTGATCCAAGCAGCACACCCGTCTGATCAAATTTGTGTACAAACTCGCCACCAAAATATCTTCCAACAGCCATCAATCCGGTTATGAGAGCAAGGATCACCATCGGTTCTGCTCCGCTCTTCGCAAGTACTAATTGCGCCCATTGCGTTGGACCAAATTCTGAAATTGCAGTGAGAGTCATACATACGCACATGAAGACGAAAAGAGGGGTAGCCATTGCTGTGAGGTTTCCCACAAGAGAAGCAACCTCCTTCTTGGATTCAGGAAATGCCTGGCCGAAGAACATATACGCGTATATGAGTGTTGGGATCATGATGACCCATATTTGCGCTTGCCATCCCAGGTGGTATTTTGTCATGAAAAAAGATACTAAACTACCCAGCACTATACCACCGGGGAACCACATGTGAAAACGATTAAGCAATGTATTCATCGTTTTGCCCGTATACATCGTAGCGATCATCGGGTTACACGCTGCTTCCGTGCATCCATTGCCAAGTCCGATAAATAATGTGGAGAACAATAGTCCGGTATACCCACCGGAATATATGGTAAGAAGGATACCGAGTGTATGTGCAACAAATGCAAACATCATAATTCTTTTCGGGCCAAGAGCCGTGTAGAATATTCCTCCCAACACCATTGAAATCGGGAATCCAAAAAAGAACATCGAGTTAATAAATCCAAGCTGTGTAGCTGTAAGCTGGAATGTTTCCGCAAGTTCGGGCAAAATCCCGGCCCTTATACTGAAGGAAAAGGCGGTGGTGATCAAAGCAAAACAACTTCC
Source organism: Chryseolinea sp. (assembly GCA_035316905.1). Taxonomy (GTDB): domain Bacteria; phylum Bacteroidota; class Bacteroidia; order Cytophagales; family Cyclobacteriaceae; genus Chryseolinea. The sequence continues at coordinate 11,028 of DATHIE010000104.1, forward strand.
GTAAAAAAGTCGTTTGGGGTTTAGATTTTCCATGGTTCAAGGTTTAAGGTTATAGGTTGTTAATATGCAGTGAATTTAAATCTTCCGCAAGAGGGTGCCCCCGAAAAAAAACGACTGCAACGGATTGCAATGTAAGGAAATCCCCGTTAATCGTTATCCGTTATCCGTGAATCGTGGGCATGGGCATGAGCATGAGGTGTGTGATTTATCCGGTGTGCAATTCCGATCGGTATCGTCCTCAGTCCATCCCACACCCAAGTCCCACACTCACACCACGATTAACGGATAACCATTAACGGATAACGGCTCACAACTCAAACGTAAATCCTTTCTCTATCAGATTATTATATGTCTTTCTGTCAAATCGAAACAGACTAGCTGCACGGTGTGAGACTGCCGTTTGTTTTTCCTTACAGGGTTCAAGCAGGTTCATCTTCATCAGCTTCCGACGAAAATTCGGCTTGTCTAATTTCTTATCCAGTATGGCTTCATAGAGTTCTTGTAGTTGAAGGAGCGTGAATTTTTTTGGGATAAGGTTGAATCCAATAGGCTCATGTCTCACCTTATGTTTTAAATATCTCAACCCTTCCTGAAGTATCTGTTGATGATCATAGGCAAGTGTCGGCACTTCACTGATCTTAAACCATTTCGCGTCCGTAGCGGTGAAGCCGGCATGAAGCGTGTAATTTTCAGGTTTGACCAGGGCATAATAGGCGATTGTTATTACTCGTTTTGTTGGATAACGATTTACATCGCCAAAAGCTTTAAGCTGTTCAAGGTAAACATTCGAAACACCCGTGAGATCTTTAAGAATACGTGTGGCTGATTCGTCAATGCTTTCATTGTATTCAATCCAGCCGCCGGGTAAGGCCCACTTTCCTTTGCTGATACCTTCGCCATGCTGAACCAACAGGATATCGAGTTCATTTTTTTTGAATCCGAAGATCAAACAGTCAATTGAAAGGGCGTCGATAAGGTCTCCGGGCTGTTTGTCCATGTCAAATTGTTAATTGTTAATCGTTAATCGTTAATTGTTATCCGTTAATCGTGGGGAGGGGCAGGTGTGTGAAAAACAGCCCGAATTCCTTTTTCCCGGTCTGTATTTCATAGTTTCATCCATTTTCATCGGAGAGACGAGCATCAAAAATAATTTGAGGTGGCTTGTAGTCAAATGTACTATAAGTTATATCTTTACCCAACCTTCACTCGATTGTAATTATAAAAAAATATGAAAGAATACCTGTTGGGGTATGATCTTGGTAGCTCTTCAATTAAAGCATCGCTGATTGATATTACCAGCGGCCTGACCGTTGCAGCGGCTCAATCGCCGTCAGAGGAAATGCCTATGATCGCTGTTCGCTCTGGATGGGCTGAACAGGATCCAGAGTTATGGTGGCAGCATTCCATAAAGGCCCTGGAGGGTTGTCTAAAGAAGGCAACGGCAACTCCTTCCGAAATAATAGCCATCGGAATCTCCTATCAAATGCATGGTCTCGTATGTGTTGACAAGAGCTTGAATGTATTGCGTCCATCTATAATCTGGTGTGATAGCAGGGCCGTTGAAATTGGGAAGGCGGCGTCTAAGAATCTTGGTGAGGGCTATTCACTTCAGCACCTTCTCAATTCGCCAGGAAATTTCACCGCGTCGAAGTTACGGTGGGTAAAAGAAAATGAGCCCGACCTGTTCGCGCGCATCCACAAAGTAATGCTGCCCGGCGACTTCCTGGCCATGAAACTCACGGGCGATGTCGTCACTACCGCATCCGGACTTTCAGAAGGAATGTTTTGGGATTACCAGTCAGAATCACCCTCGGTTAAACTGTTGGAGCTGTATGGAATACCGGCATCAATGCTTGCGTCTTTGGTTCCCACTTTTTCCGTTCAGGGCAAAGTATCGAAAGAGGCAGCGTTAAAACTTGGACTTAAGGAAGGAACACCTATCAGCTACCGCGCCGGCGATCAACCAAACAATGCATATTCGTTGAATGTCTTACATCCCGGTGAGACTGCAGCTACGGCGGGAACATCGGGAGTGATCTATAGCGTGACCGACAAAAATGCTTATGATCAGAAATCCCGCGTAAATACTTTTATTCATGTCAACGACAGGAAACCTTCAAAGAGGAACGGCGTGCTTCTTTGCATCAACGGAACGGGTATCCTCAACAGCTGGTTGAGAAAACAATCTTCAGGAGTCGGAACGCCCTTTGATTATGAGCATATCAATACCGTTGCGGCTGAGGCCCCCGTCGGCTCCGATGGATTAATTGTTTTGCCGTTTGGAAACGGAGCAGAACGAGTGCTTGAAGATAAAAACATAAACGCATCTTTCCATGGATTGAACTTCAACCGGCATGGTCAGGCTCACATGTTCCGGGCCGCGCAAGAAGGAATTGTCTTCGCATTAAAATACGGCTTCAATGTACTCAAGGGCATGGGATTGGAAACAAAGGTCATACGCGCAGGTAACGCAAATATGTTCTTAAGTCCTCTATTCAGAAAAGCTTTCGTAAATACAATTAATGCGCGACTGGAACTCTATGATACAGATGGAGCGAAGGGTGCGGCACTTGGGGCCGGTGTGGGGGCAGGGGTCTATGGATCATTCGAAGAGGCTTTCAGTACATTGAAGATCTTAAAGACTGAAGAGCCAGAGACCAAATCGCTTGCCGAATACTCGGAAGCCTATGACAAATGGGAAGCAGTACTGAACAGACAAATTAGCACAACATAATTCTCTTTTAATAACCACTTTATCTATGAAAGCTACACTAGGCGACAAGGTATTCTTCAAAGGTATTAAACCTATTAAGTATGAAGGTCCTGAATCTGACAACCCGCTGGCGTTTAAATATTACAACCCAAAGCAGAGGGTTGGAAAGAAAACGATGCTGGAGCATTTCCGCTTCGCGATTGCATACTGGCATACCTTCTGCGGAACAGGCGGAGATCCATTCGGGCCAGGTACAAAAACCTTTCCGTGGAATGAGAGTTCGGATGCGGTGCAACGTGGCTACGACAAAATGGACGCGGCATTCGAATTCATCACAAAAATAGGAGCGCCGTTTTATTGCTTCCACGACTATGATCTTGTTGATGAAGCACCAACCCTGAAAGAATCCGAAAAACGTCTTCAAAAGATGGTTGATTATGCACAGCAGAAACAGCGTGCATCCGGAGTAAAACTATTGTGGGGAACTGCGAACATGTTTTCGAATCCCCGTTACATGAATGGAGCTTCAACCAATCCAGACTTTAACACGGTGTGTTGGGCGGGAGCTCAGGTAAAGAATGCACTCGATGCTACCATTGCGCTGGGCGGATCTAATTATGTTTTCTGGGGTGGAAGGGAAGGATATGTATCCCTTCTCAATACAAATATGAGAAGAGAACAGGAGCATCTTGCAACTTTCCTTCATATGGCGCGCGACTACGGCAGAAAGAATGGTTTTAAGGGAACGTTCCTCATAGAACCAAAGCCAATGGAGCCCTCGAAACATCAGTATGATTTTGATGCTGCTACATGCATATCCTTCCTTCGGCAGTATGACCTTATGGACGACTTCAAGCTAAACATTGAAGTTAACCACGCCACCCTGGCTCATCACACTTTCCAACACGAGCTGCAGGTGTCAGCTGATGCAGGAGTGCTGGGAAGCATTGACGCAAACCGTGGCGATTATCAAAATGGTTGGGACACAGATCAGTTTCCGAATAACCTTTATGAAATAACAGAGGCAATGCTCGTAATCCTTGAAGCAGGTGGTATTAAAACCGGCGGGGTGAACTTCGACGCAAAAACACGAAGAAATTCGACAGACTTGATCGATATCTTTTATGCACATATCGGCGGTATGGATACATTCGCTCGTGCATTATTAACGGCGCAGGCGATGCTGGATGACGGTGAGTACGCAAGGCTGCGCAAGGAGCGGTACAGCTCTTTCGACTCCGGAAAAGGGAAACAGTTTGACAGAGGCCGGTTGACGCTACAAACACTGCGTTCTCTTGCTCACAAGAATGGAGAACCCCAACAGATCAGCGGCAAGCAGGAGTACTACGAAAATCTGATCAACAAATTCATTTAGATTTATTTCCCAAAGTATAATTGCAGGTCACGATGTCCACCAAGAAGCACAAAAGCGCACGACGCATTTTTAGCGATTCGCGTCGTGATCGTAGTGGCTCCTTTTGTGAGCGTAGTGACCTGCATTTATAAAGCTCTACGGGCAGGTCATAATGACAACCAAGAACCAAAGACGCGCGACGTTGGATGATAAAATCCTGCAAATCGGGATTACTTGATAACCTGACAATGTTCAATTAATGGTCATTCACCGCCCTAACCGGTTGAACGACCTTGGTTTTTCGGCACCGTCTAACGGCATTGTCTTTTGTTCACTAACTTGCAGTCAAATCCCATGACTATGAAAACAAGGTTAAGTGTGATTCTTATGCTGGCCGCCCTTTCTGCCCTCGCACAAGGCAATACCTCGTACGGAAATTTCAAGTTGGTTGACCAGGAAATTATTTATCAAAAGGTCTTTATTCAGGATTCGGTTACAGTTGCAAAGTTGGTTGAGTATTACAAAACACTCCCATACCTAGCGAATGTGCAAGGCAGCGGAGAGGAAGTATCTTTCGATTTTAATGAGCTCATTGTAGACTACAAGAAGTTTCAGTTCACGCAGGTTGGTACACCGTCTATTATTCAAACGGGAAAGTACAGCGGAACGGCTTCTATTGGGGTTAAAGAAGGTAAGTACAGAATCACATTGTCCGCGATCCAACTTACTGGTGACATCGGATACAAAAAAATAAACGCAAAAGAAAATCTCACCAGCTTTGCGGCAAAGAATAGTGGTACAATCCTAGCCCAGGATTGGTGTCGTCCTAATATGCTGGGATTGCTTGACCAGTGTTTCACCGACAAGCTTCAGTTTGTTGAGACGAAAAAGAAGAAGAAGGACAACTCTGACTTTTGAGGATAGGGTATAAGGTATAAGGTATAAGGTATAAGGTATAAGGTATAGGGTATAAGGCTACACCAATTGCATTCGCACACAACCGGATAACGGATAACGAGTCTGTCTTCCAACCTTTCGATGATCAGCAGTGTCATTGTCGTAGCAAGGTTTCATAATGATAAGGGTAACATCACTGTCTTTATTCATCGCGAGTGTTTTTCTTCTCACCTCATGTTCGCAGGATGAGGAGATCAATCGAAACTCAATTGACTATTTTGCAACACATCTCGAAAAAGACATGAGCCACACTAAGCTACTAACAGTTTTCGGTGAACCGGATAAAGATATCGGTAGCGGTATTCATATTTATGTTTATCATCTTGATGACTCCACGGAAGTATGGGTCGGCATCACGGACAAGATTCTGTATGCAAACCATATGGATAAAGACAAGACCCTCCTCAAAGTATTGATTTAAGAACTGTGATCACTGCATTAGCCGCGAAATGGAACTCAGACATTGCTTTCGCTGCGGCTCGTCAAATCTCTTCGATGTCGTCTGTTTATTGCGGTCCCGCGACGGTGGGATGGATCGCAGCGGTATGGAATCAATCGAAGGGAAGACAGTATGATCTTGCCAGACTAAATAACAAAAACCTTTTTCCGGATGGACCGCGAATGTATCACGGAAGGATACCAGGTTTTCAGCTGAGCATAAACGACTTATTGCTGAGAGAAACCGCAGGCGAGTTAAAATTAGCCCGTGATAACTATTTTCGTGTTGACGCGATTCATCGCTTACTAATGGATCACGGACTACCCGTGATTATTCGTTTAAGGGGACCCAACATCAGGAACGGTCTTCATTACATTGTTGCATATCGTTCTGAATTGCACGAAGAAGGGGAGAAGAAAAAAAATATTCAGCTATATAGCCAGGACAATGGACTGTTTGGTGTGGGCAATTCCGGATTAAGCAAAGTGACATTTGAAACGATGTCGCATGTGTTCATTTGGGGAGCAAAGAGAGTTGTGGTCAATGATCAATGATCAATGAGCAATGACGTGTGTGGGTTGGGTGTGAGTGTGAGCGAAGTATATCTCAACCGTTAGTACTTGGGAAATGCGTATAGATTATTCTCCGTCTGAATTTGCCATCCTGGCGCTTGTCTCCTCCGTTGGGGCGTGTTTAGGCACGACAACATCCCAGGTCACTGTTTGTTTGAATGCACCAGTAAGGCTGCAGGGGCTGGGGCGGTTTATGGATTTGGTCCAGCTACCCGGACGCATGTTAAAGTTCTCGGCAATCTCGATAGTGAAGGAACCGTCAAGCTCGTGGGTTGGAAAACCGAACCAGGCATCGTATGGCATTTCCACAGGAATGTCTGTTACCGGAATGTTCGGGCATTGGACGCGTTCCTGGAAAACCAAAGGTATGCCCGTTACGTTGGCGTTGATATAGCTGATCTTGATAGATTTCATTTCCGGTCCCCAATTATACATTGCGAAGAACGGCACGCTGCCCTGCGTGGCTAGTGTGTAGGGGAGCGTTCCAGCTTTAGGTGTTGGAGACCCCGTGAATTGATAATTGCATGGACCAATATTACAGGCGTCATAATGTCTACCCGTTAGGGAATAGGTAGCTGACGATCCCTTCACATTAAAAAGGAATCCACTACTAGGCGAAAGATCGGGGTAGGTTGGTTTGGTTGGCGTCTCGCCGATCTTTGACCTACGACGATGAACATCCGCCCGAATTCTGAGATCTGCAACGCCGGCGAACTTGATCCCATTGTCATCGGAAGAGTAATTCAATTTTATGATGTATTCTGTCAAAGGGACAGCGTTGCTTTTTACACCTTGAGCCGATATGACTACCACATCACCAACCGAACCATCGCCTGTTTCCGGAATGATACACGTAATCCCATAAGGTGACCATGAGTCAACGGCAACAGACACATTATTTACTCCGACATGCCCCTTATCCGATGGGAATAGACCGTAAATAATTAACCTGCTGGTGTATTCATCGACTTCGACGCTCTCAATTGTAGGACGAAGAAGGACTTCCTGTTCCAGGGTTGTCTTGTACTTTAGCTGCACCCCCATTGACACTCCAAGTCCTTCGTTTTGCATATCAGCAAACACCTGAGCGATGTCGAACGGCCGCTGGAATGGATTCTCTTGAGAAATTTGACCACCTGAATTTGCCCCAAGCAACCTGTCGAAAACAAACATACCGGACATTACGTCATTTTGCACTCCAGTCCATCCAACAAAGGTTGCTTTCTGGTTCGTTGCATTTGCAATCATTCTCTCCCGGAAAGTTGCATTGCCTTGGACGCTTTCATTGAAACCATTGCAGGCCTGTAAATAGATAAAGCAGTTTTCTCCGAAGCTCATATACTCCCGCACAAATGATGATGTGATCGCATAATGAAGTTCGGTTGCTTGGGTGTGGTAAGAGGCAAACATGTAACACATTCTCTCCTCGTCAAGCTCCGTTTTGTACGTCACTTCGGTTCCAGCTGTGACAAGGTCCGTCGTCCAGAGTGCCATAATTGAATTCGGCCCCTCTTTTTTGTGGAGCTGCCCAGCACCCCCGTGTGCATGTATGTAAAAGACCGCATCGTCAGAAACTGCTTTTAGATTAGCGATGGTTGCTTCCTTTACTTGGACCTGGAAACCTGCGTTAGCCTCATCAAAAATGCTTTTTATTAATTCTGCCTTCGGAGGAAACAACCTACCCATAGCAGTGAACAAACCTACCTTTTTTGATTTCGGAAGGTCCTCTACACGACCCTGCGGATTTCTATTGGCTGGCGGTTTTGATGTTCGCCCTGATGACATCCTTCCGCCAGTTGGTTCATCCAATGGCGTATGAACAAAGAGAACAACCCGGCCATCCTGAAAAACCGCATATAAATCTTCGCCGGCAAATCCATAGGAAAAGAAGGCCGACTGTGTTGCCAACCACGCAAGGAAGTTTATTCGGTCTTCTAGACCTTCAAGATTATTTAGCTCAGCAGATTTTTTCTTGCATGCCTCGAATACCTCCATTCGTTCTTCAATGGTGATTATCGTGTCTCCAGCGCCGGTTGGTGGAGTGATTTCCTCTGGCCCTGAGCAGGTCGTGAGAATAGCAACGATCGACATCAGCGCCAAACAACAAGAGACGATCTTTTTCATAGATGTAGAATTTTGAAAGAACCTCAATAAGCCAACCACTACTAGCGAGCTAATTCACGTCGGTGTTGAAACTAATTCCCACTTACATCGTCAGCTACTCTGGCGCCTGTCGCATCCGTTGGCGCATGCTTTGGAACAATAACATACCAGCTGAGATGCTGTTTGAATGTACCTGCAGTGTTGCAAAGGCTCCATGATCGGGCTATTGACGAGTCCCAATTTCCGGGCCTTATGTTAAAGTTCTCTGCAACCTCAAAATTGATCCATCCGCCAGAGTTATTCAAGGGAAAGAAGAACCCTCCGCCGTAGGCTTGGTCAACAGGTATTACCGCCTCATCTTCGTCCGGGCATTGAACCCGTTCTTCAACCACATCAGGGACACTCGTGTTGATGGTTAGGAAGTTTAACTTTATCGTCTTCATTTCGGGCCCCCAGTTGTAAAATGCAAACAGCGGTATATTCTGAGCGGGGGGCTGAAGTCGTGAGTATTCTATCCTTCCATTTTTTGGAGTTGGTGATTCAGTAAACTGAACGTGGCAACCAGTGAGATTGCATACATCATATTTGTGTCCCGTAAGATTGTATACAGCCGACGATCCTTTTACATTAAAGATCCGACCACTTACGGGGGTTAGATCATAGTACGTTGGTTTCTTTGGAGTTTCGCCGATCTTTGATCTTCTGAGATGTACATCTGCACGAAGTCGCAGCTCGCAAACTCCGACAAACTTGACACCGTTGTCATCGGCAGAGTAGTTTAGTTTTATGAGGTATTCAGTTAAAGGAACAGCGTTGCTTTCCACACCTTGGGCCGATACGACCACCACATCACCCACTGAACCATCACCTGTTTCCGGAATGATACACGTAATCTCATAGGGTGTCCATGAAGTAACGGCAACAGATACATTATCTACTCCGACATGCCCTTGATCCCATGGAAACAAACCCTTAATAGTTAGTGTGCTGGTGAATTCATCGATGTCCATAGTCTCAATTGTGGGTCGAAGAAGGAGTTCGCGCTCTACCGTTGTTCTGTATGTGAGTTGGGCTCCATTGGGCGCGACGCCCAATCCGTCATGGCGTAGATCGGCAAACACGGCAGCAAGATCAAAAGGCCGTTGAATTGGATCCTCTTGTGAAATAGACCCGCCGAAGTTAGTCCCTAGCAGCCTGTCGAAGATAAACTGACTCGCTATACCACCGTCTCCGGAGTTTGTCACTCCAGTCCATCCGATAAAAGTAGCCTTCTGGTTCGTTGCTTTTGCCATAGTTCTTTCGCGGAATGTTACATTACCAGGAATGCTCTCATTCATTCCATTGCATGCATCCAGGTAGATGAAGCAGTTTTCTCCAAAGCTCATATACTCTCTCACGAAGGAAGATGTAATGCCATAGTGACATTCGGAAACTGCGGTGTTGTACGTGGCAAACACGTAGCACATTCTTTCATTGTCCAGGTCCTCTTTGTAACGCCTGTCGCGCTCGTCTGTAACAAGGTCCTTAGTCCAGAGCGCCATAATGGAATTCGGACCGTATCTCGTGTGAAGTTGACCCGCACCGCCGTGCGTATTAATATAAAAAACCGCATCTCCAGAAACCGATTTTAGATTCTCTATGGTTGCGTCCTTTACTTCAGCTTGGTATCCAGAGTTGGCTTGAGTAAATATATTCTTCAGTATTTCTGCATTATTATGAAAGAATGCGCCCATGCCGGTGAACAAACTTATTTTTTTTGTCTTTGGGACATCTTCGGTGCGACTGGTTGAGTTTTTTGAGCTGACAGGCCTTGAGGAACGCCCAATAATAGCTTTTCTTCCTCCGATATCTTCGCCGAGGGGAGTGTTAAGAAAAAGCACAACGCGGCCGTCCACGAAAATGGCGTAAAGATCTTCGCCTGCGAATCCGTAGGAATAAAATGCGGGTTGTGTTGCCAACCATGAAAGGAAGTTTATGCGGTCTTCGAGTCCTTCAAGATTATTGAGCTCAGCGGATTTTTTCTTGCACGCCTCGAATACCTCCATTCGTTCTTCGATGGTGACTATTGTGTCCCCTGCACCTGTAGGCGGAGTTATTTCCTCTGGTTCTGAGCAGGTCAATAGAATGGCCACGATCGACATCAGCACCAAAGAAGAAGAAAGGATCTTTTTCATGATGACTCGACTTGGATAGGAAAAAACGACTACGTTAAGGCTCTGATTCTTGTGAAAATTTACGATTTACCAGGATCAAAGGGAATCACCATAAAAGGTGATTTTTATGTTAGAAATCTATTCATGACCTTACGCAGACCTGGGAGATACCGAATGTTTCGTTGGTGTAATATTTACGGCAAACATGCATTTACATTACAATTACTTTTTTTCCACTTTTGGGTAAATGTTCATAATGAATCTAAAAGGTCCATGGCCGGGACTACTGTTAATCCTTGCAGCTTTTGTTCCTACTCTGGCGCAAGTCGATGGCAATAATTCAGACCTTGAATTGTATAAGAGCTACCTTGAACAGAGCAAGAGTCAGTCCATTGAAAGACAGCTAGGCGAGGCATCGACCAGACTGGATGAAGCCACTAAATCTAATGATCCAGCGTCTAAAGCAAGAGCATTAAAAGAACTGGGCCTGATCCATCTTACCCGAACTTACGACTACGGCCTGGCAATGGAGCGGCTCATCGATGCGCTTAGAATTGAAGACTCCCTTAGTTTACGCAGCCAACAGGTTATTACTTACCTCGCAATTGCAAAAGTCTATGAAGAGGTGGACGATAATGTTAAGAGTGAGGAATTTCTTGGTCAGGCGTTAGAGCTGAACAAGAAGTTGAATGATCCGAATATTCTTGTTTTGATCCTTAACGAGATGGGGAAGGTGAAAGCGTCGAGTGGAAAGATCGACAAGGCGTTTGAAGATTACCAACAAGTGTTGTCATTGAAAGACAAGCTCCAAAAACCAGATGTTGAAGCGGAAGCCCTCTTTAATCTCGGGCATCTTTACACGCTTCAGGGAAAGTACAATGAAGCGCTGGATCATCACAAGCAGGCGTTATCAATCAGACGTTCATTTGATGATAAAAAGTATGAAGCCCTTTCATTAAATGATATCGGCGAATTGTACAAACTTATGGGGAATAGTGAAAAGGCTTTAGCCAATCATGTCGTCGCTCTCGAAATACGACGAGCTTTACAGGATCAGCATGCTCTTGCAGAATCATATAACAATATCGGAGTTTTATATTTTCAGCAGAAGAATTTTCAGCGTGCTGCCGCTAACCTGCAACTTGGCCTCGCAGCTGCGCAGGACTGTAACGATCAGCATCAGCTTTTAAGAAGCTATGAATACCTTAGCGGTTGTTTCGAGGCAGCGGGCAATTACAAGAAAGCGTTAGAATATAAAAATGAATTTATTGCGATTAACGATCTGATCAAAGGGGATGAGAATGAACATTCACTGCTTGAAACGCAGAACAAGTACAAGATTGAGCAGTTGGATAATGAGCGCAAGCAAAAAGAAGAAGAGCTCGTCGTTCAAAAGCGGTTCCGAAATTTCCTTTTTGTTCTTGTTGGGCTTTGTGTGATTATCGTTGTCCTCGTTTGTTATTTGTACGTCGCACAACAACGGTCCAATAAGAAGCTTAAGATTGCGCACGACCAATTAAACAGTCAGAACCTGGAGTTGCAGGAGCTAAATGCAACAAAGGACAAGTTTTTCTCCATCATCAGTCACGATCTTAAAGGTCCGCTGAACTCACTGACTTCTTTTTCAAGTTTGTTGATCAATCACACCGAAAGCCTGAGTAAGGAGGAAATAAAGATGTTCGCAAGCGACTTCGACAAGTCCTTAAAGAATCTTTTCGCGTTGCTCGAGAATTTACTGGAATGGTCGCGATCGCAGACTGGCAACATCGAGTTCATACCTGAGTCGTTCGATCTTGCAGTTATGATGGAAGAGAACAAAGAGCTGTTAAAAGCTCAGGCACAGAACAAAAACATCACTTTGGTGAACGAAAGCCCGGAAAAGATTTTGATTGCGGCCCACCGGAACTCTGTCAATACCGTTGTGCGCAACTTAATATCTAACGCGATAAAATTTACTCCGGAAGGAGGGAAGATCACGCTTAAAACAATTCGTCAAAATGGTGCAGTTGTTGCATCCATAACTGACACAGGCGTCGGCATGAGTGAGAATGTGATCGATAAACTCTTCAGAATTGATTCGAAACATTCTACTAAAGGAACCGCGAATGAAAAAGGTACAGGCCTCGGGTTGATCCTATGCAAAGAGTTTGTTGAAAAGAACGGCGGTAAGATCTGGGTAAGCAGTAAAGAGGGTGAGGGATCCGTCTTTTCTTTTTCATTAAATCCACCAGACAACGTAAACTAGTCTGCGGATTCTGGCAAACAGAAGAGTTTCCAATTCAGAGAGTCTTTCATTTTTTCAGCGGCTTGGCCAGCACGGTAGAATTTTCCATCTTTAACGATATGGGGAAATTTTACGTGTTTGTATTGGTCTTGATTATAGCGCATGTCTCGTGCTTTGCGCAGATCGATACAGAGTTTTGGTTCGCCCCGCCAGAAATAACTTCCGGACATGGGGATCAGCCCATCTTTCTTAGGATCTCATGTCAGGATAAGCCAGCTACGGTTTATGTTACTCAGCCGGCACTTAATAATCTGGAAGTTGCAACTATCTCTCTTGCCGCCAATAGTACGCAATCCTTGAATCTTACAAACCTGAAAGTAAATCTTGAAACCATCTATCCAGATTCGGTGATGAAGACGGGTTTGAAGATCACGTCGACTGCTCCAATTACTGTTTATTACGAGGTTGGGTCCATATTCAATGCAGAGATATTTGTCCTCAAGGGTAGAAACTCATTAGGGAACGAGTTCGTGATACCGTGGCAAACCATCTACGACAATAGCACTCAATACAGCCCGACGCCCTATGCTTCATTTGATATAGTTGCGACTCAGAATAATACCGTTGTGCTTGTAAGGCCTTCGGCACCGGTCTTTGGACACGAACAAGATACCCTCATTCGGGTAAAACTTAACGCAGGCGAAACGTATTCATTTAAAAAACCAACCGCTGACGCCAGATCGAATTTTGTGGGAACAGTTGTTACTTCAACGAAGCCGATAGCCATAACGATAAAGGACGATTCGGTGATCAAAGGCGGTTGCCGGGATGCGTTGGGTGATCAAATCATACCAGTTAAAGTTGCAGGCACTGAATACATCGTAACACGAGGTTTTCTCCAGAGCCCCGAATACATGTTTGTGATGGCCACCGAGGACAACACGAGTGTAAATATCGCAGGAATCTATTCACCTGTAATCAAACTTAACAGAGGGCAGTCATACACGGTGACCGTAAGCCTTCCAGCGATATACCTGCAGTCGGACAAGCCTGTGTATGTTCTTCATGTGACTGGATTTGGCTGCGAGGTCGGAATGACGGTAATGCCGCCTATCAATTGCACGGGTTCAAAGCGTATCAGCTTTACCAGAAGTACCGATGAGTTTTTTGGTATAACCATATTGTCCCGAAAAGAAGGTATATCCTCATTCAAGCTAACTACCGGTGGAGTAACAAAGGATATTCCTCCTAACTTCACCCCGGTTGAGGGGACTGACAATAATTGGTACACAACTTTATTGATGTTTGAAGATGCCAATGTTGCTGCGGGAGAAGTGGGTACTATTTCAAATGACGTAGTTTCGTTTCAGGCGGGAACCATCAATGGCGAAGCCGCCACTACTTGCCGCTATGGATACTTTTCGTCATACAGCACCCTTTTTATAGGCGACGACATAACTGTATGCGATGGTGATACTGCAATCATCGATGCAGGACCAGGCAAGGAAACGTATTTGTGGAGTACCGGAGAAACGACTCAGGCGATCGAGGTCAGTTCTCCCGGAGATTATTGGGTGAAAGTCAGCCGCGAAGATTGTATATTATCCGACACCGTTCATGTGGATGTCAGAACGGGTCATGAAGATCTTGGACCGGATGTAGAGATTTGCCCCGAGGCAGCATCGAATATAGATGGCGGGGACAACTTCAGCTGGTTGTGGTCTGATGGAAGTACAAAGCAGTATTTGCGTACTAAAATTATTGGCAAACACTGGGTCAACGTTGTTGACGACTATGGTTGTGAAGCGTCCGATACCATTATGGTGAATGCCTATAGTGGTGTAGTGGATGCGTTGGTTGACATCAACCTGAATTATGTAAGCGTCGACACGGCGAATCAGGAAAACATCAATGTAGCATGGACCGTTATTCATCCCGAAAAAATTCCGGAGCATACATCGTCTATCTATAAACGAATTGCGGGAGATTCTCAATGGCAGCTTGAATCTGCTATTGACAGCGGTATCCAATATTCTGCAATTCCGGGTAATGCCACCTCAGATAATAGTTACGAGTTCTATGTTGCTTTAGCAGACCATTGCCTCACGGAGCAGCGCCAAAGTCTAATACACAATTCCATCCTGCTCAGCGGATTGCCGGATTCGGTTAACGATGTAATTAACCTGAAATGGAACGCTTATATAGAGTGGCCGAAAGGCGTAGAAAAGTATGAGGTGTGGCGTAAGCTGGACCAGGATACCGTTTATAGTTTTGTAGCATTTGTCGCTGGCATGGAAACCAATTTTGCCTCACAGATCGGCGCCGACGGATTTGTTCATAACTATCTTATTCGCGCGATTGAAAAGGAGGGAGACAATGAAAGCTGGTCAAACGCAGCGGCTATGGAATTTACCCATCCTATTACCGTTCCAAATGTATTCACACCGAATGGTGACGGATTCAATCAGTATTTTTTCATACCCAAGATTGAATTGTATGAAGATGCGGAATTGAGCGTCATCAACCGTTGGGGCGAATCTGTGTATCAATCCAATGGGTATACCAATGACTGGGATGGTGGTGATCTTAGCACAGGAGTTTACTATTATGTGCTTGATCTTAAGAAAAGGAATACCGTCATTAAGGGAATCGTAAGCATTGTAAGGTAATTGAGAGAATTTGAATGAAAGCAAAGGCGGCTGTATCAAACGGTAATGGATCTTTTTCGATTGAAGAAATTGACGTTGCCGATCCGGGAAAGGGCGAAGTGCTCGTTCAAATTAAAGCTTCCGGCGTTTGTCATACTGATTACGATTCCATGAGATGGGGTCGGCCCCTCGTAATGGGACACGAGGGTGCCGGTATAGTGTTAAAGGTCGGAAGTAATATCAGCACAGTATCCCCTGGTGACCATGTCTTGCTGAACTGGGCTATGCCTTGTGGCCATTGTTTTCAGTGTGAAAGCGGGAACCGAAGTATTTGCGAAAATTATTCTCCGGTAACAGGTGTAAAAGACGAGAGGGGACTTACTGCAGGGCATCCGGAATTCCAGAGCACAACCTTCCGAAACAAAGCGATCGAACGTTCTTTTAATATTGGTACGTTGTCCCAGTTCACTCTCGTAAAAGAAGAAGCGGTTATTAAAATGCCCGTCGATATTCCGTTTGCTTCTGCATGTATCCTGGGATGTGGAGTTATGACTGGTTATGGGTCGGCAGTAAACGCCGCTAAAGTTTCAAAAGGAAGTTCCGTTGCGGTGTTAGGTGCAGGTGGCGTGGGGCTGAATGTTATCCAGGGATGCCGAATCGCCGGAGCAGCCAA
>DATHIE010000105.1:0-3039 GCA_035316905.1 Chryseolinea sp.
TGCCATTGCTGCCACTGCCTGTGCACCGCCAACTTTGTACACTCGGTCGATTCCTACTAGTTGGGCAGCAAACAATATCGCGGGATTAATCTCTCCCGTTTTATCCGGTGGAGAGCACAAGATCACTTGACTGCATTTTGCAATTCTGGCTGGCACACCCAACATTAATACGGTTGAAAACAAAGGGGCTGAGCCCCCTGGAATGTATATTCCAATTTTGTCGATCGGAACGGCCCTTCTCCAGCATGTTACACCAGGCGTTGTTTCGATCTTTACCGACTCTCTTTTCTGCGCGCTGTGGAATTTCTCAATGTTTGCCGCCGCTGTTTTGATCGCGTCCTTTAAGGGCTGAGAAAGCGACTTTTCAGCGTTCTGAAACTCTTCCTTCGATACAGCCAGATTGCCGACGTTCACTTTGTCAAATTGAAGGGTTAGTTCCCGCAACGCATTGTCTCCCGACTTTTTGACGCGATTGAATATATTCCGAACGGAACTTTCCAGGAACTCCAGCGCCAGTTGTGGCCGTACTGTTAGTTGGGGCCATGTTGTTCTTGATGGGTTAATAAATATCTTCATTGAAGAATAGATTTTTATTTAGGAGATATGTCAAACGATCATCTTTTCAATGGGTATTACAAGGATACCTTCTGCACCGAAAGAACGAAGCAGGTCAATTTTTTCCCAAAAGTCATTTTCGTCAACAACAGAATGTATTGAACTCCATCCCTCACGACCAAGTGGAATCACAGTGGGACTTTTCATCCCCGGAATCATACTTGTAATTTTCGCGATAGCCTCATTGGGGCAATTCATCAGGATACACTTGTTGTTCTTTGCTTTTTTCACTGCTTCCATCCTGAAGAGAAGCTTATCGAGTATTTCTTGTTTTTCGTTGATCAGGTCGGGGTTTGCAATCACCACAGCTTCTGACTGCATGACTACTTCAACTTCTTTGAGGCCGTTTCCAAGCAACGTACTGCCTGTACTCACAATATCGCATATCGCGTCTGCCAATCCAATACCTGGTGCAATCTCTACGGACCCACTAATCTCATGAATGCCGGCGCTTATCCCGTTTTTTTTAAGGAAGTCTCTCACGATGTTGGGGTAGGAGGTGGCAATGTTCTTGCCGTCGAGCGACTTAATTCCATCATAAGTATCCGATCTTGGTACGGCTATCGACAGTCGGCACTTGGCAAAGTCCAAACGTTTTACCAATTGGTTCTTCTTTCTCTTTTCAACAAAGATGTTCTCACCGACGATGCCTACGTCCGCAACCTTGTCTTCTACATATTGAGGTATGTCGTCATCCCGTAGAAAAAGGACTTCAACTGGAAAGTTCCTCGCCTGCGCTTTTAACTGATCCTTTCCATTGCCAAATGACAATCCGCTTTCTTTTAACAGGTCGAGGGAACCCTCCTGTAGGCGGCCGGATTTCTGAATAGCAATTCGAAGTAATGTGTCCATAGTCTTATGATTTGGTCAAAACAAAAAAGGCTTGCCACACGTGACAAGCCTTTCAATTATCTTTTTTATTTATTAAGACATAGCCCTGCCACACATATTGTGCTCAAAATGATGGTGGTGGTGGATGCTTATGTCGATGTATTGTCTCATTTGAGGCTGCTAAGAAATCGAATAGTTACGGCATATCAAAATTTCCAGTCCATAAATATTGAAAAATGGCGCAGCATAACAGTCGTTCGTACGAGGGAAGTCAGGGTGAAAGCATTGACCGACCTCTTTTTTTGATTTAGTTTGGCCTGAATTTTAACGTCTCGTACCAGCATACCAATGAAAGAAACGGCAGTGAAAATTTGGAAATGGCTCGTTCCTTTTGTCGCAATTTGCTGTGGCGATAGCAAGGAAACACGACTTCAACGGTTTCTGATACAAAGCAATACACTAATCGAGCATCATGAGACAGAACAAGCGGAACGGTTCCTTCGTGAGGCTTTAAAGGTGGATTCGTGTTTTGAAGATGCATGGAACAATCTCGGAACATTATACTTCAGCCAAAAAAAATATGCCGAAGCATTGGAACATTACAACAACGCCATCTCATGTAATCCCAATTACATTCCGGCATATTTCAATCGGGTTAATACGCAATATGAATTAAAGTCCTACTATGCAGCGTTAAAGGACATAGATAGAATCCTTCAAAGTCGGCCTGATACTTCTGTCGTTTATTTTTCACAAGGTTTGATCTATACGAAGCTGCGTGAATTTGACAAATCACTCGAAGCATTCCGAAGGGGACTGGCGCTTGATAAGTATAATATTGAAATCCTCGTGAATATTGGAACGGTCTATTATTACAAGAAACAATATGACAGCGCTCGTTTAGTTCTGGAGGACGCCATTGGAAGGAGCTCTGATGAGCCCAACGTGTTCAACGCCCTTGCGATGATTGAAATAGAAACGAAAAATTATGACGCGGCTACTCTCTGGTTGTCCAAAGCCTTGAATCTCAAACCTGACGATGCATATTTTCTAAACAATCGTGGATACATCTCGTTAATGAAAGGCGAAATTGAAAAAGGCAGGGAAGATATTGATTTAAGTATAAGCCTAGATCCGTACAACGCGTGGGCCTATCGCAATAAGGGTTTGTACCATTTGATGACAGGCAAGGCAAGTGACGCTCTAAGGCTTCTTAAACATGCTGAGGAAATGGACCCATTCGTTGAGAATTTGTACCTGTATCTCGGTAAGACTTATGTTGCTTTAGGGGACAAGGGAAAGGCTTGTGCAGGTTTTGCAAAAGCTTTTGACCGGATGGAATTGTCAAAGGCGGAGTTAAAAAAGTATTGCCCTCAATGAATTTCCGTGAGATCATCGATCGATTAAAGGACAGGCTTTTGGATCCTCTTCCAGGCGATTCTGCTCATGCTCCAATGCGGGCAATACCGATCGGCGACCTTATCCCGAGGTTTGACCATAGCCTTCCGCCGAAACCGGGTGGCGTTTTGATCTTGTTATATGAAGACGATGCCGGCTCAATCCGGTTTCCCTTGATCAAACGGCAGGAGTATA
>DATHIE010000106.1:0-2066 GCA_035316905.1 Chryseolinea sp.
TCTGTAAGTTCATTTCATCACCACTGCAGCTTACATGCTGTATCTTTCCTCTGAATGAGCCCGATGGATTAAGAGGTATGTTTGTGTCAAACGCTGGCTAGCAGGCGCAGGATAATTTGAGACCCGATGTTTTCCGGCTCCCTTCAGTAGCATAACCATCGCGTTTCCACCATTCGATTCCACCGATAAGTTCCTGCACTTTGAACCCAAGCCTGGTCATGTTCAGCGCCCCTTTAGTGGATGCGTTGCAACCGATGCCGTCGCAGTACGTCACATAAAGAACAGATTTGTCAAGATCTGCTGTCGTTTCGCGGTTCATTTTACGGTGAGGGAGGTTGATCGATCCCGGGATGTGTTCCTGCTCGTATGCGCTTTCCTTACGTGCATCGATAACAAAAACGTGTTGACCTCCTTCAAGGGCCTGAAAGAGATCCGATGGATCCGTTTCAAACGAAAGTTTGTTCCTGAAATGTTCAATCGCTGTAGTCATACTTTTATGAGTTTCTTACTATCAAAACTAGTGCTGGCTGGTTCTGGGAACTAATGAATTGTTGAGCAATCGCTCATGAACTATTTTCATGGGTTACGTTAGAGCTTATTAGGTATTTTTAGCTATGGAAATCAGGCATCTTAGATTGATCAAGACAGTCGCCGAAGAAAAGGGTATTACAAAATCGCTTAACAAATTGTTTCTCACCCAATCAGCGGTAAGTCACCAGTTGAGGGACATCGAAGAGCGCATTGGTTGTAAGATATTCTACCGAAGCAAGAATCAATGGCTTCTCACGTCAGAGGGACAGATATTGTACGATACTGCAGTTCGTATCTCACCGATCTTGATCAGGCTATGGACATGGTTAATGGGATGCGCGAAGGACATGTGGGAACGATCAGGATCAGCACAGGATGTTATACAAGCTATCACTGGCTTCCGAAATTCCTCACAAGAATGAAGGTGCTTTACCCGAAACTTGATGTTCAGATCGTAGTGGAAGCAACCCACCGCCCGCTGCAAAATTTATTGGATAACGTGCTGGACCTGGGAATAACTTCAGACCCTGCCGATGACAAAAGCCTGAAATATATTGAGCTATTCAAGGATGAAGTCATGGCAGTAATATCTGTGAACGATGAAGCTGCCAGAAAAAAATTCCTATCTGCGGAGGATTTCAAGACGCAATCACTCATCATTTATTCGTACCCCCTGGAATCCGTTTCAGTGTATCAGCATTTTTTGAAGGAACAGAAAATAATGCCGAAAGAGATCATAGCTATCCCGCTTACAGAGGTAGCGCTGGAGATGGTAAAAGCAGGAATGGGCATAATGACGATGCCGAAATGGGCATTAAAACCGTTTGTAACTATTCCGGAGGTGCAATTGATCAAGATCGGTCAAAGAGGTTTAATGCGAACCCACTATGCAGCTATACGTCATGAGGATTCTGACAAGAAATACATTTTGGATTTTATTGAAAATCTGAAAGAAGAGTTGCCAAAGGCGTCGCCGTGACCATCAAGTTTTTTCGTGATTTAGGTAAGATTGTTATGGGCGTGAGCAAGACCACCAGCGACAACAGACTGAGGCTTTGGCCGGCAAACTTCAACAACCCAGGGGGCTATCTCATACATTCGGTTGGGAAGGGTCGCCCGTAATTCATGTACAAGTCAAAATTTATCTAGACTGATTATAATGCTGAAAATCAGAACTTTATAGAGCATAATGTGAAACGATAGTTGACTATTCACGGACACGTAAAATCCGAGATAATACCTGGCCTCAAATGGGCATCCAAAATTACTCACATTGGAGTTTGTCAGGTGAAATAAGTCGTTCAGATCATGGAGTTATTCCTTTAAAGGAATAACCAACCACACAACACAAAACCGCCCCGGACCTCTAGCATATTTTTATTAACTTGTCCTACACAAACATTTACCCGATTAAAATGGCGCAATACAACGTACAAATCAATGGCCGAAGTTATGAGGCCGACGTAGACGCAGACACCCCTCTGCTCTGGGTTCTACGGGATAATTTTGGATTAGTTGGAACCAAGTTTGGCTGC
>DATHIE010000107.1:0-10645 GCA_035316905.1 Chryseolinea sp.
ACAAGATTTAAAACCCGACGAGCAAAGCGTCCCCAACACCTCTGTGAAATTTAAAATGGCTCCTATTCCCGCCGGAAAATTCACTATGGGGAGTTCCTTTTCAGAGACGGGAAGGGAAGAAGACGAAGGACCGCAAAAGTCGATTGAGCTTTCTGCTTTTTGGATGGGTACACATGAAGTAACATTTGAAGAATGGGATGCATTTTTCAAGAACATGGATGTTCCGCAGACCAAAGCGATCGCTGTGGATGCAGTTTCGCGTCCAACTGCCCAATATATCGACCTTACCTGGGGCATGGGCCGCGACGGAAAACAGCCCACCAACAGCATGAGCCAACCCGCGGCGATCATGTATTGCAAGTGGCTGTATAACCAGACTGGCGTTTTTTATAGATTGCCCACGGAAGCAGAATGGGAATATGCATGCAGAGCCGGCACCTCCACGGCGTATCCATTCGGCAATGATCCTGCGGCCTTGAAAGAATATGGCTTTTTTAAGGAGAATAGTAGTGGTAAATTCCACAAGGTTGGACAGTTGAAACCAAATGCCTGGGGACTTTATGATATGCTTGGAAACCTGAGCGAGTGGACGTTAGATCAGTATGACGCTGGTCAGTATGAAAAGTTGGCCGATAATTCGAAAAATCCGCTCACACCACCCGGGCCAAGGTATCCGAGGGTTGTTCGCGGGGGGAGTTACTTAGATGAGGCTAAGGAATCGAGGTGTGCGAATAGGATCTCGTCTTTAGCGGATTGGAACAGGCGTGATCCGCAGCTACCTAAAAGCCGTTGGTGGCTTACCGACGGAATGACTGTTGGTTTCCGGCTGGTACGGCCTCAACAACAACCATCGAAAGAAGAGATTGAAAAGTTTTTTGCACAATACTTAAAATAAAATATTCTGGAACTAAATCATTCTAAACTAATGCCCTATGAAAACTAACGAATCGGGAAAGACCACTCGAAGAGAGTTTGTAAAACAATCGTCTCTCATCGCAGGTGGACTAATGGCCGCACCGCTGGTGTCAAACGCCGGTTATTTCAATTCAGTAGATGATACTATCAAGGTTGCCTTAATTGGATGCGGAGGTCGGGGTGGCGGTGCTGCCACGCAAGCTCTTTTTACAAAACAAAATGTAAAGCTTGTCGCCATGGCTGATGCGTTTCGCGACAGGCTCGATGACACCTATAAACTCCTTACCAGTGACGACAACGAAGGAGGCAACGTGAAGGCTAGAGTCGCTGTGCCCGAGGCTAACAAGTTCGTGGGATTTGATGCTTATCTTAAGGCTATTCCATTAGCTGACGTAATTATTCTGACAACTCCTCCTGGTTTCAGACCAATCCATTTTGCAGAGGCAATCAAACAGGGCAAGCACGTCTTTATGGAAAAACCCGTTGCCACGGATCCGGCAGGTATTAAGAAAGTTCTGGAAACAGCAGCGATTGCCAAACAAAAGAAACTCAATGTAGTAGTGGGACTTCAGCGTCACTACCAGAATTCCTACCGTGAATTATATAAGCGAGTACAGGATGGAATGATTGGTGAGATCACGTCCGGACAAGTGTGGTGGAATAATGACGGAGTATGGGTAAACCCACGAAAGACAGGGCAAACAGAGATGGAATATCAGATGCGCAACTGGTATTACTTCAACTGGCTATGTGGTGATCATATCAATGAACAACACATCCATAATATCGATGTGATGAACTGGTTCAAAGGAAGCTATCCTGTAAAAGCGCAAGGCATGGGAGGACGTCAGGTTCGTACCGGAAAAGAATACGGCGAAATCTATGATCATCATTATGTGGAATTTGAATATGCGGACGGATCGATCCTGAATAGTCAATGCCGTCACATTAAGGGAACTTATGCCAAGGTGGACGAGATGCTCGTTGGTACAAAGGGTGTTGTAAAATGCGGAGATGCACAGATACTGAGCAAGGGAACTACTCTTTATCAGTTTGATAAGAAAGCCGATAAGAGCGATCCGTACCAGATTGAACACGACGAACTATTCGCGGCTATAGCAAAAGGCGAATACAAATTCGCAGATGCCGATAATGGCGCGAAGTCGACGATGACGGCATTGATGGGGAGAATGGCTACCTATTCTGGTGAAGTGATCGAATTTGATAAGGCGTTGAATTCTGGCCTCAGCATTATGCCAACAAAATTGGCGTGGGATGCCAATCCGCCGACGCTACCGGATGCAAATGGTTTCTATCCAATTGCAACACCAGGAGTAACCAAGTATTTTTCGTAATGAATCAATTGCCAAACCTGTTAGATTTGCCTACAGGTTTGGCTTTTAATCTGTGTCATTGGCTTAGCCGAAATCGTTTATCAAACAGTTATCTAACATTAATTCATAACGAATGAAACTGACCGCGTTGATTGTTGAGGACGATCCCATCCTCCAGATCTTGCATCAAAAGGCACTAAATTCACTTTCAATAGAATCCAAGATAGCGGGGACGGGCGTGGAAGCTATCGAGGCACTTAAGGATTCGACATTTGATTTTATCCTGATGGACATTAACATGCCGGATCAGGATGGCCTTGATGCTGCCAGGTGGATCCGCGATGAGCAGAACCTAAAGAATCGTGACGTACTCATTTTTGCGCTTACAAGTTTTTCCTCGCGAGAACACACCAGGGAGATCCTTCATGCAGGCATGAATGAACACTTAACAAAACCGCTCGACAACGAGCAATTGAAAGGATTGCTTAACAAATACTTCTGGTCGAAAACGGCCCAATGAACTGCCATTAATGCAAACCCTTCTCAAAAAACTCACTTGTATCTTCCGTAAACTTTCAGAACTTGCGCAAAATTTTTAAAGGCAGGTTTTGAAAATCGTCAGATCTTTTCTTCTCAAACTGTTCGCATTTTGGGTTCTTTTGGTCTTCACCGTGTTTATGCTGGTCCTGCTTCCAGGCATAGTCCTTCCTTTCTTTATCGGTAGAAAATACACCTGGATCGGGTACAAGTTCCTTGCATTCTGGTCGTGGATCTTTAGCATGCTCACGTTCATTCGCTACTCCTTCGTTGGCCGCGAAAATTTTCTGAAAGGCAAGTCTTATATCTATGTATGCAACCACACCTCATTTCTGGACATCCCCGGCCTTTGTTTGACGATCCCGGGTGAATTCAGGCCGCTGGCAAAAAAGGAGCTGTTAAAGATTCCGGTTTTCGGTTGGATTGCTCAATCTGCAGCGATAATCGTCGACAGGTCAAGCGGGGACAGCCGTAAGAAGAGCATGGACAAACTCAAAAGAAGTCTGCTCGAAGGATTGTCCATTCTCATTTTTGCCGAAGGAACTCAAAACCGCACAAAAGAAGTTCTTCAGCCATTCAAAGACGGGGCATTCAGAATTGCTATTGACACACAAGAACCTGTTCTTCCAATGGTTGTAGTCGGGGCCGGACCTCTGATGCCGCCCGGAACTCTTCGATTGAAACCGGGTAAAGTGAAAGTTGTGGTGGCGCCTGAGATTCCAACGACTGGGCTAAACCACGATGACATTCCGAAACTGAAGAGACAAACCTTTGATGTCATGAAGGAGCTGATTATGCAGCACCGTTAGTTCGCTAACGACGTAAAATTAGTCGCACTATTAATATTTGACACTTCGCTGAATCAGTTTGCTGGCCAACCGTTAATCGTTATCCGTTAATCGTGGGCAAGGGAGCGAGAGGCAGGTGTGATTCAACTTTCAAGATGTGCACATGCTTGATTTTTTGATTTACTTAAGCCGAATTTAAGAGTTCATATCTGCAAAGAAATCGTGAATGGTTCGCAGGGGAAAATTAGGTTATTCGTCTTTCGTTGATTGCATACATATTTTACGTGTCACTCGTTCCGTCGATCATCCCCGATACCTATATGTATGTATTGGCAATAATTAAATTTACCCCACAACTCCCGCACTCCCATGCTCACACCCACGATTAACGATTAACGGATAACGGATAACGGCTAGAAAAAATAATACCGGGGAGGAACCCGTATGAACCTCGCCCGGAAATTATTCAACCCAAAAACAAAAGTCGTTCGGCATCGGCCCAATCAATCTTTATAACCTCGTTCTTTTTTCCAGTCCACACGCGTGTCCCATCAAAGGAAGGAAGCCGGTTTATATCTGCCTGGCGATCCCCTTTGATTGTTAAACGGAAGGCAGGGTAATCAAACTAATTGCAAAAAATAAAAGTCTTTTCGACTTAATCGTCCGCTCCATCTACTTTAGCAAAGTTCTCTATAACATGTTCTGCAACATCACTTCCCAATGTCAATCCTGCTTCAGAGTCCCTGCGATAGTGAATACCGCCGTACAATCTTGACATGGCAGCTTCATGGGCCATCTCATCGAATTCGCCAGAATGTTCCGGAAATAGGTACGAAAGTACTCCCGCTGCACAAGATGAAAAGGTCGAATGTCCTGAGACATACGCGGGAAAATTAGGAATACCCGTTCCAGTCTTGATCGCCGGATTCAATTGAGTGGGGCGCGCGTTGAAATAAAAATACTTCGTATCCCAGCACGCAATTGCCGCATTCTGCTGACCCATGTTGATGATCGCAAAAGCGCGGGCCGCCCTTACTTCGCTATAATTTGCATCGCGAATAAATTCCGCAGCAATATCATTCCAATGTCCCGAAGGTGTATAGGTACCTGCCCCATCCGCCCATTTATGAACAATCGCTAAACGCTCACGCGTGAGATTGTCACAGTACCATTTACATTCCTCCACTTCAGAATCCATTTCTGCAGTCCCACGCAACGGTGGAGCTGGGGGCCTAATGGCAACGATCTGGTCGGTGGTCATCTGCCATGGCAACACCTTGCCGAATAAAGGCAACATCGGAGGACGAGGAGGTGTTTCGAGGCTATGCCAGGCTTCATCTCCTCGCGAAGTAGCATTATTTGCCAATGCGTCCCAGATAGCTTTGTTACCACCGGCGGTGCCTGCACCATCTGTTCTGCCACGAGCGACGAAAAGTGCCGCAATCGACTTGCCCAGATTAAGCCCCGCTGTAATATCTGAGCTTGATGCCTTTCCTGACCACAAGGCAGCATTGCGTTGGTCTGCTGCCCGTTTTGTAATTTCTTCTAACGCGGCAGGGAAAAGGAACTTCAACATTTCAGCCGCAGTACCTGACATCACGGCATCTTCAGAGGGATAAGACGGCAATGTTGTTTCCGGAACAAGTGCTTCTACATCTGGATCGTTAGCGTATGGAGCAGGGCGATCGTATAGGTATTTATAGTGCCACGCAGCCTTAAGCGCGTCGTACATTCCCGCACTCACGTAAGCGTAAGCACGCGCTGCGTAGGGAGGATTTGCAAACGGAAATGCCGGATCACCAAACGGATTTTCAGCATCTGGCACCGGATAGGAACCATCGGCTCTTGGAGCAGGCGGAAGATTGTAACGAGCCACCAGCTCACGAAAAATTTGGTTCCAGCGCAACACACCACCACCACTCCAGAATTCAATGATATCCCTTTGGCCTCCGGTGAGTTTGCTTTGAGCGTCTTTGATAGCCGTCAATTCGGCTTTATAAGCATCGGATGACGTAGCGACAGGTGCAGGCACCGCGACTTGGTCAGGTGCGGTCATAAAAGCCATCTTCCAGGTGCCGGCGTCTTCATCCAGGCTTGCAGGCTGCAACGGCGTCAAATGTTCACTGAATTCTATGCTTTTGTCACAGCTTGTAACAAACAAACAGGATACCAGCGCCAAGGAAAATATCGATTTGTAAATTTTAGATTTCATATCTCTTATTGTTGTTCTTGTTGTTCTTTGCCAAAGTGAAATGTATAAAGTATTCCTCCGAGGAATGTAGTTGACTGTCCGACGTTACGTCCCGCGACCGTGTACTGAACGGATCCGCGAACAGCGAAATTTTTAGGCTTAGGCAGATAATACATTGCCAAAAAACCAACCTTCTGGAAATTCATGCGATTGGAAACGAACGGCATGTCCTGACGACGGATATCTCCACCGCCTAGTGTATTTTGCTGAGAATAGTTTAACTCGAGCTGCAATCCTTTTTGGAGATAACCCATGCTCACGAAAAAGTCAAAAACATTAGGCATCTCTACTTCATCGCTGGTGTAGAAATCTGTGCCGTCATAATAAGAAGGGCGATCCAGTGTTGTGTTGCTTCTCCATGTGTATCCGGCCGATCCATTAGCAAACCATCCCGGCTCAATCTTGTAGTATGCATTGAGACGGTACATCAGGTTCGTGGTCTGGCTACCGATAGCTAGCGGCAAGTAATCCGGCGTATAGTCACCTAGTGGTGTCGAGAAATTAAGTGAAGCAAAGGTCTTAAAAACACTTTTTTCAAAATCCTTTTTAAAGAAATTGTACTTGATCCCCACTGACAGGTCCTGAATTCCTTCCATTCCCGCCAAGGTTCCCTGGCTGGCTTCAGTCTTCATGTACGGCAACATGGCTATAACATTTATTTTGTCCGTGATTCCATAGTTACCAAACCACATCAGGCTTTGAGTAGTTACACGGCCTATGTTTCCGTTTTCCCTCTTCAATTCGCCTTCCCAGTATTCGGTCCAGCTATCATGTGTGTACATAAAGCCCGTACAGAAATCATTTTTGGGCATCATGAATCCATCCGTAAGCGTCTGTGCCCCCAGGTTTGAAAATCCGAGGATCAACAACACGCCAACACCGATTCTTTTCGCATGCGTTGACATTTTGTTTGTTTGTAAAAGTTTATTCATATGTAATAGATTGAGTGTAGTTCGGAATATAAATGATCAAGCAGTAGCTGACCACGCGATTGTAAACGCATCACATTACTCCAACCCATCCCATAGGGGCAGAGCAGGAGCAACTCCGTGCATTAAATAGCTAATTCAGATTTGCGGGGGTGGGCTGACTACAGCAATTGACCTGCTGCTGAAAGAGTCCAAAATGTCAGCCGTTGAAACAGCATAATTCCAACCAGCAGATGCCGGTGCTATCTCAATTGAAGTTGGTAGAAAATCCTTAATGAAATTTATTGAAAACTTCCCTGTGCTTTTTGCATCCACAGGCTTGTCGGTAAACGTCTTTACATAGTCAGCAAGAGCCTGCTTGATGCGCTTGCTGTCCTGGTCTTTAATACAAACAATGTAAAGAGTGTCTTTCTGAAGTTTTTGCTTCACCAGTCGGTAAAACTCACCGTTGTGCTCGATTTCGCCGTCAACCCTTTCGTATTCCGAATCAAGGTGATACGGAATGGTCATTGGGACTTTGAGGGTTACTGTTTGTTCTTCCAGATATTGATTGTTGTCGAGCCGTTCAACTAAATCTATTGCATTTTTGTAACGAAGGCCGACAAATAAGCCAAAGAATCCCAGCGCATTAAAGAGCAGCAGGAAGACTAGAAATATGGCTATTGACTTTTTCAAGCGATTCAAATCTATACATAGTTATCAAAAAAAAAGCTACAAATCAACTTGCGGATAAACCTAACAATCCTTAGCCTGATTGTTATCGTGTGGAATAAACGTCTCAAATAGGCACGTAAACGACCTTTTTTGTTTCAAAGAAGTCTTCCTGAAAAAAATCCCCAAGCTGGCTGATCGTATACGGTTTGCGTAGCTCAGCAAGCTCTTCTTCAAGGTCGCCACCTTTCAGATACAAAATACCGTTTTGCAACGGGTGTGAAGATGTCTTTTTTGTTTTCTTATGAACCCAACTGTAAAATTCCTTTAATCGAGTCACCGCACGACTCACTATAAAGTCATATGAGTCTTTGACCTCTTCAGCCCGGACTTGTTCTGCGGATACATTTTTAAGCTGTAGTGCGTCGGCTACGTTTTTTACTACCGTAATTTTCTTTCCAATGGAATCGACAAGATGAAAATGCGTCTCGGGAAAAAGTATGGCCAATGGGATCCCGGGGAATCCTCCACCGGTACCAACATCGAGTATATCTGCCGATGTCCTGAACTCCAACACCTTTGCGATACCTAAAGAATGAAGAACATGGTTGATGTAAAGATTGTCGATATCCTTGCGCGAAATAACATTGATCTTTTCATTCCAGAATGAATATAGAGATTGTAGTTCCTCAAATTGTTTCCGCTGAAGTTCATCAACGTGGGGAAAATATTTGAATATGATGTCGGCGGTTTGCAAGTGGTAAGTATTTGGTCTTAATTAAATCGAATTTCAAAAATAATGAAACTACTGAACCTTGGAGCATCAGCAATTGTGTTGGGATTAATTTTTAGCTCCTGTACGTCCGTGAAAGAGCATGACTCCAACCTCATCGCCCCGAAAATGGATTCACTGATGAACAACTTACCAGACTTTAGCGGGGTAATCCTTGTTGCTACTGATGGCAAGGTCAGGTACCATAAGGCATTTGGTTTCAAGGACTACGAAAAACGATCACCACTCGATACCGCGAATATTTTTGAACTGGCATCAGTGTCCAAACAATTTACTGCCATGGTGATAATGATATTGAAAGAAGAGGGCAAGCTTGACTATGATGACTCTCTATCTTCATATATACCAGGATTACCCTATAAAGGAATTACGATCAGACACCTGCTCACCCATACGTCTGGTCTGCCAGACTACCAGGATGTGATGGATCAACACTGGGATAAGACAAAAGTTGCTTCGAACGATGACAATATCAGCTACCTGATCAAATACCATCCTGGCATTTTGTCTCCTCCGGGTGATAAGTACGAGTACAGCAACACAGGCTACATGTTATTGGCATCAGTTGCTGAAAAGGCTTCCGGTACCGACTTTATTGAATTTTGCCGTCAACGTATCTTCACTCCGCTTCGAATGCAGAGCACCGACATCCGGACCCGGGATGAGAAGAAAAATATTGCAAATTTTGCTCCGGGCTACATTTATGTTGAGGATAAGCACCGTTACGTTGCTGCCGATTCATTTCCGGAATTTAATTATACCATTTGGTTGGGTGACCGCAAAGGGCCAGGAAGAATCAGTTCCACCAGCAGTGACCTCTTAAAGTGGGACCGTGCTCTTTATACTGAAAACCTTGTAAAGCAGACCACGCTTAATGAAGCGTTTTCACCTATGAAACTTACCTCCGGCAGCCTTTCAAACTATGGATTTGGTTGGGAGATCGTTCCTCCCGCTGATAATGGCAGGATCGTGCTTCACACGGGCGACAATCCCGGTTATAAGACAGCGATCATACGCTACGTAGACAGCAACAAGACCATAATAGTTTTAAGCAATAACGCGAGCGAAAGTATAAACAGCATTGTGTCCTTCATCCAAAGACAACTGGCTCAATGAAGGTGCTGATCAAATGTGATCTCTTTTGTTCTTGACCATTTCGTACAGCAATTCGCGTGCACGGTGGAGTTGCGCTTTTACTGTTCCTAATGGAGCATCCAGTTCAACGGCAATCTCTTCGTAGGAGAGTTCATGAAAATAACGGAGTCGTACCAGCTTCTGATATTTTGGTGGAAGTTTGTCCACAAAAACCTGCATCAATTCCGCCTTCTGCATTCGAATAGTTTCTTCCTGCGGATTGAGATTTTCATCCTCAACATCAATTGAAACAGATTGCCCGTCGTCATCAGTGAAAGTATTTTCAATACTCAGCGTATTGAGTTTTTTCTTTCTTATAAAATCGATGGTATTATTGGTTGCAATTCGAAAAAGCCAGGTGCTGAATGTAAAATCCTTCTTGAACCGGTGGAGGCTTCGGAATGATTTAGCAAAAGATTCGATGGTAAGATCCTCTGCGTCATCGACATTTCGGACCATTTTCAGAATCATATGATAAACCGGACGCTTGTACCGCTGGAGGAGCTTCGCATAAGCCTTGTCATCGCCGCCAACAGCCATGTCAATTAGCTTAAAATCCTCAAGAGCCTTCGAGGAGAAACGGTTTTCTAATTCTTCCATCGTATTTTTTTTGTTACCAGCGTGCGCAGACCTGTGACAAGATAATAAAAGACATAAATAAAATCTAAAAGTGGTACGAGCCACAGCTCAAACTTGTGTCCGAACCTTTTTGCAGCAAGGTGAACGGTAATTATAACGAGAATAACACGAAAAATGACAAGCCCTCCGGCGATATAATAATCCCCTAAGAACACCAGCGGCAATCCTATAACCCACACTCCTAACCACGATATCATGAACAGGCCAAGCAGCAAACGGTGACCGAATCTGTAATGTCTGCCAACGGAAAGATGACGTACTTTTTGATGGAGAAAATTATTTAGCGACGTCTTGGGTTTCGAATGAGTTTGCGAGGCACGCTCCACACACACAGCAGTGTTGCTCCCTTTTGCATGCATATTTACGAACAGGTCATCGTCACCTCCGGTAATTCCTAAAATGTTGTTAAATCCCTTCATTGCTAAAAACCTGGACCTCCTGTACGCAAGGTTTCGTCCCACTCCCATATAAGGATTACCTAATAACGCGAAGCTGATATATTTTATCGCAGTAATGAGCGTGTCAAAACGGATAAATGCGTTAAGAAAACCTTTTCTTTTTTCATAGGGCGAATATCCTAACACAAAATGGGTGGTATCGCTGAACTGCCCGCTCATTGTGCTTATCCACGTATTCCCATCCGGCCGGCAATCCGCGTCCGTCAACAATAACCA
>DATHIE010000108.1:0-21285 GCA_035316905.1 Chryseolinea sp.
AAATGTTGTTGGATTAATGGACCTCGCCGAGCCAGTCAGGGTTTACAATAAAACGGCCGTCGGCGGCATTGATGCAACCGCCCCGAATACGAACCCTGCCAATAACCTCTTCGCTTTTGTCAAGGGATTAAATCGCAGTGATTCTATTGATTTGCAGCTGCAGCCTCGAGGTCTCGTAGCGGGAACCGACTATGAAAAAATTAACGGAGCCCGGAAGTTAGCCCCTACTGAATTTACATTTCATCCACAACTGGGTTACATCACACTGACGAGAAAACTTCAAAACGACGAAGCACTGGCGGTAGCGTATGAATACACCTTCAACGGACAACGACACGTTGTGGGCGAGCTCTCCGAAACATACGCTGACCTAAAGGACAATGAAGTGATATTCTTAAAACTATTGCGTCCGCGCAAGATAGCGGTGCGTGATGCACAAAAGAAGATCATTCCTACCTGGGACCTGATGATGAAAAACATCTATAACCTCAATGTTAACCAGCTTTCGCGTGATGGTTTCCAATTGCGCATCATTTATCGTGATGACAGAACTGGTATCGACAATCCGCAATTGCAGGAAGGCACGACTGTGAGGACGCGACAACTGATCGAGATATTGGGACTTGACCGGTTAAACCCTGTAAACGATCCACAACGCGACGGAAACTTTGACTTCATCGAAGGAATCACTATAAATACTACAACAGGACTAATCATCTTTCCTTATCTGAGACCGTTTAGTGATGGCCTACGGGAAGCCTTCAGGGGTGAGTCAAACGAAAGTTTCCTCATTCAAAAATATTCATACGATACATTATATAATACCACGAAAGCTGACGCCGAGTTATTCGCCACGAAAAACAAATTTTACATCAAAGGGCTTTACAGCGCCGGCTCGTCAAAAGAAATACTGATACCTGGCTTTGGTGTGTCTCAAGGTTCGGTCAAACTATACGCCGGAGGGATGCCACTCAGCGAGGGTACTGATTACGTCGTCGACTACACATTCGGTAAAGTGACCATTATGAATGATCAGATCCTCAGTTCGGGAAAAAATATTGAGGTTAAGTATGAGCAGTCCGATCCATTTGCTTTCCAGACCAGGAGTCTGATCGGAACACGATTTGACTATCACCTCAGCGAGGAGATCAATCTAGGATCTACTTTTATGTATTACAATGAGCGACCGCTTATAAGCCGCAACCAGATCGGTACGGAACCTGCCCGAAACATGCAGTACGGACTTGACTTTAACATTAATAAAAAAAGTCGGGTGCTCACGAAGCTGGTAGACGCACTACCTTTCCTCCAGACTAAGGAACAATCGGCGATAAACTTTACGGGTGAGTTTGCGCAGATCCTGCCGAACACCTCAAACCAAGTAGATGGGGAAGGCACAGCTTATATTGATGACTTTGAAAACACAGCGACTCCCTATTCATTGATGAGTCCGGCAGGATGGAAACTCGCATCTGTGCCAAAGACCGATGACAATCGTTTTGATCCCAGCGATAAAGCAACGGATGATGTGCGCGCGGGTTTTAACAGGGCGAAACTTGCGTGGTACCAGGTGGACAACCAAATGTACCGCGATGTAGGTAGGTTTAAACCGGAAAATATAACGGAAGAGGATTTACAGAATCACTACGTCAGAGCTGTCGATCCACAGGAAATATTTCCAAAGCGCCAATTGACCCAAGGCATATTTTATGAGCAGATCTTTGATGTCGCGTTTTATCCCACGGAACGCGGACCATACAATTACAATACCGCTCTCGATAACAATGGTTTCCTTTCAAGCCCTCAATCGAACTGGGCAGGTATTACCAACGCGATACGCACAGAGGTCGACTTCGACAAGGCAAACATTGAGTATGTAGAATTCTGGCTCCTTGATCCTTTTATCAATACATCTTACGGTTATATCGATGATGGTGTACATCCCAGGAAACCGAATACTACGGGAGGAAAGCTGATATTTCAACTTGGAAGTATTTCCGAGGATGTTATGCGTGATACAAAGCACGCATTTGAGAACGGACTCCCGCCCGATGGTAATCTTGACGGAACGAATGCTGAAAAAAACAAGTGGGGTTATGTTACATCACAGCAGTACCTGACCAATGCATTTGATAACTCTACGGAATCAAGAGCCAATCAGGACGTTGGGTTGGATGGATTGCCCACCGAAAAAGAAGTGGGATTTTTCCAGGTCGACTACCTCAACAACCTAAATCCAGGCGCGCGGGCCGTGGCTCAGAACGATCCGTCGGCCGACGACTTCAAGTATTTTCTGGGCGCTGATTTCGATGCCGACAACGCAAAGATCCTTGAGCGTTATAAGCAAATAAATGGACAGGACAGCAACTCCCCTATTATCACGGGTGACGAATCTGTTACGCCATCGGGAAGTAACATTCCAGACAATGAAGACTTGAATGCTGACAACACATTAAGTGAGTTGGAGGAATATTATGAATATGATATTGATCTCAAGCCAGGTGAATTGGGTATTGGCAAAGAATACATCGTTGACAGGATCCAGACTAAGGGAACCAATTCGCCGGAACAAGTGACCTGGTATCTTTTTCGCATTCCCGTAAGGCAATTTGAAAACAAGTTTGGAAATATCGATGGTTTCAAATCCATCAAGTATGCGCGTATGATTCTTACTGGATATTCGGAACCCGTTGTGCTGCGTTTCGCAAATTTCCGGATGGTTGGCAGCCGCTGGAGAAGATATGCCGATAATCTTCGCGACGGCGGCCTTATTCCTGATCCCGAACCTGGAGCAGATAACTTTACTGTTAACGTGGTGAACCTTGAAGAGAACGCGGCGGGAGATGATCAAAAATCGCCTTATGTTATTCCGCCAGGTGTAGTTCGCGACCGCGATAATACATCGTCGGTACCCCGCCAGCTGAATGAGCAGTCCGTGCAGGTATGCATTGAGGAATTACAGGATGGAGATGCACGGTCAATCTATAAAAATGCCTCAGTCGATCTGTTCAACTATGGTCGTGTTAAGATGTACTTTCACGCAAACAGCGAGTCAAACGATGATGAACTTTATGCGTTCTTAAGGCTCGGTACTGACTTCGATCAGAACTTTTACGAGGTCCAGATACCTTTAAAAATAACAAAGCCGGCCAATACTGATGACATTAGACTGATTTGGCCAGAGGCGAATGAGATTGATCTTGCCCTTGACGAGCTGTATGCATTGAAAGCAGCCCGCGACCGGGAAGGATTTCCACTGACTGAATTATATCCACGAGAAGGTCCTAAACTGGTAGAGGGCAGGCATCTTATCAGAATTTTCGGACGACCTGACCTCAGCAGCGTGCAAGTGTTGATGATCGGAGTACGAAACCCTACTACAAGTGACAGGCGTGCCCATTCAGTTTGTATATGGGCGAACGAATTGCGGGTTACAGATTTTGACCGCACACCGGGATGGGCAGTAAACTCCACGTTGAGCGCAAAGCTTGCTGATTTTGCCACTGTCACAGGGGCATTCCGTTACACCACTTTTGGTTTCGGAGCAGTGAGCTCAAAGATCTTTGAACGTACTCGCGACGAAACTACAGCTTACGACATTTCCGCAAACATAAATGTTGACAAACTAATACCCGGCAACACTGGTATCAAGATACCTATGTTCCTGGGTTATCAGAATACTACGATCAATCCAAACTATGATCCGGCGAACCCCGACTTGAGGCTAAGCGCCGCACTTAAATCCTTTTCCAGCGATGAAGAGAGGGACAACTATGTCAAGCTGATACGAGACCAGGAGACACGAAAGAGCCTTAACTTTATTAACGTCAGGAAAGTCAAGACGAGGCCGGATGCACCCAGTCACCTATGGGACATAGAGAACCTGTCATTCAGTTACGCCTATAGTGAGTCGCGACGACAAAACTTTACCATTGCAGAATCATTTCAAAAGCAATACAAAGGATCTGTTGCTTACACATTTACGCCCAAGGCCACAGGTATTGAACCGTTCAAAAATTCGAAAGGACTAAGCTCTCCGTGGTTAAAAGTAATCAAGGATTTCAACCTGAGTTTCCTACCAAGCAGTCTGGGGGTAAGGTTTGATTTGGACCGTTCATTCGGAAAGAATGTCTATAGAAACGACGGGTTCGAATCCTCACCAAATTACCTGAAGTATTTTACGTTCAATCGTCAGTACAATCTTCGATGGAACATATCGAAAAGTCTTTCACTGGAATATAATGCGCTGGCCTATGCTGTCATAGACGAACCTGAAGGAGAAGGTGATTCGGTAAACACTGAAATCAAAAAGAATCTGAAAAACTTCGGCCGTATGAAGAATTTTGATCAGAGATTGACATTGAATTACACTATACCTCTTGATAAAATACCAGTCACAGATTGGCTAGGCGCGGATTATCGATACCAGGTAAACTATAACTGGCGAGCAGGGCCTCTTAACCGGCCCGACGATTTGCATGTTATTGGAGATTTACCCGACTATCTCGACTTCAGGAATACCATTTCAAACTCCCGTGATCAGAATTTCACCGGCCGTGCTGACATGGTTAAGCTGTATAACAAGGTCAAGTTCTTGAAGGACCTGAACACACCGCCAAAACCAGTGAGCACGCGAACGTCATCCAATCCCAAGGTCCCTACTCGTCCAACTGCCAAGGCTGATACCGTGAAAGAAAAATCCATGCCTGGCATTGTAAAAGGTTTTTTCAGATTACTGATGTCGGTCCGGTCAGTAAATGGAACGTATAGCCTTACCGAGGGAACCATACTTCCTGGGTTTACAAATACCCCGAAATTCCTTGGCATGGATAGCGATTGGGATTCGCCCGGGTGGGGGTTCGTGCTGGGTTCACAGGATCCAAACATTCGCACTAAGGCAGCGGACAACGGGTGGCTGACAACGAATGGCAGCCTCACAATGCCATTCACACAATCGAGGAATGAAGCAATCAACCTAAGAGCGAACGTCGAGCCTTCACCGGATCTGAAGATACAATTCGATGTAAAGAAGGAGACCACGAATTCATACCAGGAAATATTCCGCTATGATTCTCTTGCCAGCGATCCATTACACCCTTACGTCTCCCTCAGTCCAAGTCGAGGTGGCAGTTACAGGATCTCATTCTTGAGTATCAACACAACGTTCAATAGCTCAAACGATGATGTAGAATCAAGTGTATTCAGGAAATTCGAGGAGAATCTTGACATTGTCAGGGACCGTATCAGCGGCGCGAACGAAGACGAGAGCGCAGCATACGAAAGAACATCGCAGGATGTTACTATACCGGCATTCCTCGCGGCTTATTCTGGCAGGGATGTGAACAGTCTTAGTTTGTCCCCATTTCCAAAGATCCCCGTACCGAACTGGCGCGTGGACTATACGGGGCTGAACAGAATTCCTGCGTTCAAGAACATGTTCCAATCCATCACAATTTCACATGCGTACCAGTCAACGTATTCGGTGATGAATTATTCCAACTCATTAGTGTTCTCCGATCCTGAAGATTTAGAGATCGACAAACCCATAGAAGACTATAACAACAAATATTTTGGCACAACGTTCGACGGCCAGCTGCTTCCAGTGTACGTCATAAGTCAGGTGTTGATATCGGAACAATTTGCTCCCCTTGTCGGTATCAACGTAAGGACGAAAAATCGAGTAACTGCAAATCTTCAATACAAGACCAAACGTGACCTGTCCTTAAATGTCTCGAACGCACAGATAACAGAATTGAGCAGTAAGGATCTTTCATTCGAGCTCGGATTCACAAAGAACAACATGAAGTTGCCGTTTAAATCTCAAGGACGCCTTGTGGTCCTGAAGAATGACGTGACATTCCGGCTAAACATGACGATTAGCGACACGAAAACTATACAGCGAAAGATCGACGAGCTGAATATTATAACCAATGGAAACATCAACTTCCAGATTCGCCCAAATGTAAGCTACGTTGTAAACCAAAAACTAAACGTGCAGTTATACTACGAAAGGACTGTTAACGAGCCAATGGTTTCCAACTCTTATCGACGCGCAACCACCCGATTTGGGGTGCAGATCAGGTTCAGTCTCGCGCAGTAGGGGCTCCCAAAAGGTATAGGGTATAGGGTGTAAGGGAATGGTCTGATTCGTTCCTCATTTTTCATCCTCATTCCTCATTGTTCATTGTTCATTGATCATTGCCCCAAATTATCTATTTTTGCCCCACCTTAAATCGATCAAAAACATGAATATTCCGGACGGATTGAAGTACACAAAGGACCACGAATGGGTTAAAATAGAAGGAAATACCGCAACTATTGGAATTACCGATTTCGCACAAGGCGAATTGGGCGACATCGTTTATGTGGACATCAATACCGTTGGCCAGGAGGTGGCCGAACACGAAATTTTTGGTACCGTCGAAGCAGTGAAAACTGTTTCAGACCTTTATATGCCGCTTGCGGGTAAAGTCTTGGAAATAAATCCGCTATTGGACGGAAGTCCCGAGAAAGTCAATGCAGATCCATATGGAGAAGGGTGGATGATCAAAGCAGAAGTAAAAGGATCAGCAAACGGCCTTCTAACGGCGGCTCAGTATAAAGAACTTATTGGTAAGTAGGGAACGTTATACGTTAACCGTTAATGGTTAATCGTGGGTGTGGGCGAGGTGTGTGTGTGAAAACCCATGATCACAATTGATAAAGGAGTGACTGCTGGTAACAGCGAAACGGATAACTGCCTACCAGGGACGCGGCAGTCAAGCGGATAACGATTAATAACGGATAACGGCAACAATGATAGAACTTCCAACCATATCATCGGGCGAGACTCAAAAACGTAAACCAAACTGGCTTCGCGTAAAGCTACCGGTGGGGCCGGACTATGCAAGGGTGAGAAAGCTTGTCGATGAATATAAGCTTCATACGATTTGTGAGAGTGGAAATTGTCCTAACATGGGCGAATGCTGGGGAGCGGGAACAGCCACGTTTATGATCCTCGGTAATGTTTGTACCCGAAGCTGCACCTTTTGCGCTGTAGCTACCGGCCGGCCTACTGAATACGATCTTGATGAACCTAAGCGTGTGGCTGAAGCTATTCAGCTGATGATGGTGAAGCATGCTGTTATTACTTCTGTGAATCGCGACGAATTAAAAGATCGCGGTGCAGAGGTTTGGTATCAGACAGTCGTAGAGACGAAAAAATTGAATCCTGACACAACAATAGAAACATTGATCCCTGATACAAAGGGCAATTGGGAGGCGTTGTACCGGATGATCGAAGGTGGGCAGGAAGTGGTTTCCCACAATATGGAAACCGTTGGCCGGCTATATCGCATGGTTCGTCCGCAGGCGAGATATGAACGCAGTCTGGAACAGATCAAAAGAATACGGCAAGCCGGAATGCGGACAAAATCCGGGATCATGCTTGGCATTGGCGAAACAAAAGAAGAAGTCTTTAAAGCGATGGATGACCTTGTTGAAAATGGTCTCCTGATCCTTACGCTTGGTCAGTACCTTCAGCCAACAAAGATGCATCTCGAGGTTGTTGAATTTATCCATCCCGATACTTTCGAGATGTACAAGGAAGAGGGTCTTAAGCGCGGACTTCGTTATGTGGAAGCCGGCCCATTGGTAAGGTCGTCTTATCATGCTGAAAGGCACGTCAACGTAAGCATAGACTAGGCAGATCTTTCGGACTTGCCGACTATTCGCTACCTTTGAAAAACCATTCATCTAAAGTGCTTAGAAAATTCTTCCCCCGCGATAAGAATTATGTTCTGGAACAAGCACAGCTTTCCGTTCAGGAGAGTCTCCTTCAATACCTGGTGGATTTTGTTAAAGTTGAATATCTCCTTCGGTCGAACCCACTTGGAATTGCAGACGATACGACTAAAAAGATCCAGGAGCACAGCGATACCGAATTCAGTCATCTAGAGGAGTTTTACGTCAACCTCACCGGAGTTTTTCGATTTAAGTTTTATTCTGACAACCAGCTCGAGTTTATTTTTGACGGCGGAGATGAATTCAGAAAATATCAGGAGGAATGGTCGACAATTTTTAAAAGTTGGGCTAAGGAATTCTGCCGTCACGAAAGCTTTAATCGCGCCGTGCTTGAACTAACGGTCTTTTATCCCGAAGACTACACGCCGCAGATGGCGGGATTGCGACTAAGCGCTTTTATTGCAAAGTTTTTCGATGTAAAGATCGATCCTCAAAAAGGTATCGTTAAAAAAAGTGTCGCTTAGGTTAGATAGTCCATGGTCCATGGTCCATAGTCGATGGTTAGAGAGTCAATAGGTGGATGGTTCGTGGAAAATAAGAATCCACTGAAGCATTGACCATGGACTATGGACCATCGACCATCAGACCTTTAGCGATGAACTCCAAAAGATGTAAAATTTTTTAGATCTCCTACCTTGATCTCGACGCGCTCAACCACTGCCCTCGGAGGACCCTCAGCGCACCAGGTCTTAAAGCTATCGAGGTTTTCGTCGGAGCCTTCAGCCTCAATGTAAACCTTGCCATCGGGAAGATTTTGAACGAAGCCGGTTATACCCAGCTCTTCGGCTTTTGTTCTTGCAGAAGCACGGTAAAAGACACCCTGAACGTGTCCTGACACCAAAATTGACAAGTGCCTTTTCATAATCACATCAGAATATATAATCGGTGCTTAAAAATGCCGATTCCCGGTTTCTGATAATATTGCTGATGATCTGTTTATTATCCTCATTGCTCCTGGTAGCTACAATTGTACGGATGGAGAACACGCGCAACGCATCCGCTACAGACAATGTTCCTTCGGCAGAGTCCTTTCTTCCGTTGAATGGAAAGGTATCGGGCCCACGTTGACTTTGAGTGTTAAGATTAATACGCCCCACCTGGTTAACAAATGCATCCATCAAGTTCGCCACCCGCCTTGAGTCTTTTCCGAAAATACTTACCTGTTGGCCAAAGTTTGAATTCACCACATATTCAATCGCCTCATCGTCGTCGTCAAAAGGAACGATTGGAACAACGGGGCCAAATTGCTCCTCGGCATATATTTTCATCTTATCATTGACGGGGTATAATACAGCGGGATAAAAAAATGTATTTGAATACTCGCCGCCGTGTTCGTTCACGATGTTTGCACCGTGTTGTTTCGCATCCTCGACCAGGTCGCAAAGGAAGTCTACCTTGCCTGGTTCCGGTAATGGTGTGAGGGATACCCCGGATTCCCACGGCATTCCCGGTTTAAGCTTTGCCACCTCCTGAGTGAACCTGCTGATGAATGTGTCGATAATACTCCTGTGCACGAACAAGATCTTCAGCGCAGTACAACGTTGGCCATTAAAAGATAAAGATCCGGTAATGCACTCACTAACGGCATTGTTGATGTCTGCGTCGGGAAGAATGATCGCAGGGTTCTTTGCATCAAGGCCAAGGATAGCTTTCAATCGATGTGACTTCGGATGGAGTTTTTTAAGTTCGTTCGCACCCTTATTTGTTCCGATGAATGCAAAGACATCAATCTTACCAGTCTCCATTAAAGCGCCAACCGTTTCCCTTCCGCGTCCGTAGATAATATTTATAACCCCGGGAGGAAAACAATCACGGAATGCTTCTATTAACGGGCGAATAAGAAGGACTCCATACTTTGCGGGTTTGAATACGACTGTATTCCCCAT
This sequence comes from Chryseolinea sp., assembly GCA_035316905.1. Lineage (GTDB taxonomy): Bacteria > Bacteroidota > Bacteroidia > Cytophagales > Cyclobacteriaceae > Chryseolinea. The sequence goes on from DATHIE010000108.1 coordinate 9,669, forward strand.
GACCAGCGCCGGGATCAGCGTCGTGAACGTCTCGTTCAATGGATAGTTGTATGGCCCCATGCAGAGCGAAACACCAAGCGGCACACGACGAATCTGAGCCATGAAACCCTGGTCTTCAATGAGCTTTGCAGAATTTCTATCCAGCTCTTTGTATCCTTTGATCGTATCAACAATATAATCGCACGTGCGATCAAATTCCTTCTCGGAATCCTTGAGAGGTTTTCCGATTTCCCACATCAGAAGTTTCACCACTTCGTCGCGTTTGAGTCGCATTGCTGCGAGAAATTTTTCAACGTGCTCGATACGCGCCTGGACGCTTTTCGTCGGCCATTCACCGTGCCCGAGGTCATAGGCTTTTACAGCCGCATCGAGAGCCGCAAGCGACTCCTTCGATGTTAACAATGGCGTGCTGCCTATGTTCACTTGAACCAACTTATCGCCTTCTTTTGTGAAGACAGGGCTTAAAACTGGATTTAGATTTCCCTCCCAGATCTTCAGCTCCCCATTGATGAGATATTCCCGTTGTTCAATTGGTTTTGAAATCTTGAATTGCTCAGGAATAATATCTTCCCCGTGGAAGATATTCGCTAAGAATTGGCTCATTTATTTAGGTGTTTTAAGGTTTGGTTGGTCCAACAATGGTAAGGCCTGATGATGTTCCTATCCGGGTCGCTCCCGCTTCAATCAATGCCAACGTTTGTTCAAATGATTTGACGCCACCGGATGCTTTTATACCCACATGATCGGGTAAATTTTTTTTCATTAATACTATATTTTCCACTTTTGCTCCTGAAGGCGCAAAACCTGTCGATGTTTTTACAAAGTCAGCCCCTGCATCAGCACAGACTTTACAAGCTCGTTCAAGTTCAGGGTCAGAAAGATACGCAGTCTCCACAATTACTTTCAACAAAGCACCATTATTGTGAGCAAGATTGCTGCACTTGGCTAATTCTATTTTAGTCCAGGGGAGACCAGTTTTGAATGAAGTCACATTCCATACTACATCGATTTCATTCGCGCCATTATCGATTGCTCGCTGTATTTCGTCAAGTTTTGTTTCAGTCATGTTGTACCCCAGCGGAAAGCCGGCGACGGTAACGAGAATAATGTTTCGATTGGCAATTTCTCTCCGCGCACGTTTGACCCAAAACGGTGGTACACAGATTCCGAGAAATCCGAAATGACTCGCTTCTTCTACAAGGTAATCAATATCACGAATGGTTAACGTCGGACTTAAGTTCGTGTGCTCAATATATGCAGCGAGGTTCATTGCAAGCAATTTACAATGAACCTTGAATATTATTTAATTAGGGATGGCTGCCGGCAGAAACTGACCCGAAGTTAGTGCGGTAGTTGCGCGCCAGAACAGAGGTAAGCTTATCAAATAACATTCCTTCTGGCGCGCTTCGGATTGCTATAACCGTGACCCCGGGTTAAAACCAGGTTAAAACCCGGGGCAATTGAAAATTTTAACCCGAGGGTTTTGAAAACTTTTATGTAGGAAATTTCAGCGTTTGATAATTATCAAACAGGAGGAGCGATGAGTTGGATAAGATTGGAGAACGGGTTAAAACGCGGCGCAGGGATGTATTGATCAATTGTCAAACAGAAGTTGACTAACTGGTCGTTGCGCGCCAACCGGGTTAAAACCTGGGGCAATTAAGAAGTTACTCGGATGGGTTGATACATTTTTAGGTTGACAAGCTTCAGGATTGAAAAAAGAGGAACAACCAACAGGAAGGAGCATACATCGGGAAGATGATCAACTTTCGAAGGAGTTGAAGGAACAATTGCCCCGGGCTTCAGCCAGGCTGAAGCCCGGGGTAGGCGTGCGGATCAATCCGGCGCGTCATGATGAATGATCTTAGATGAGTAAATTATTTTATGACGCGCAATTGCGCCACACCATTTCAGGTAAGATTGTAGAATGATTCTGCGAGGTTGCAGCCATAAGCGAAACCATACGGGTCAAGCATCAGCTATCTGTGCGAACCTAAACGACGTTGAATGAACAACGGGGAAGTTCTAAATAACGATTGTAAATGAAAGGTCCTTTCGTCAATGGCGGATGCCACATACCTTACACAACTTCATCTTGTTCGCTGGTCTTTTTTTTGGTGGCCGCTTGTGACCAAAAAAAGCTGGGTTGGTATACTGTTCCGTCGACATGTTCTTCTCATTCTTTCGATACGTCTTTCCGCGAGCATCCATTCTGTCCTGAAATTCCTTCTGGCTGTTGTATGTAGGACCGGTTCCCTTCTTTTTCTTTGACTTCGAATGTTTCGCGTGATTGTCAGAGTAATCGGGCATTGAACTTGCCGGTTCAAGCGTCGTAGGCTGATCTACAGCAGTGTTTCGACGTGCAGCCTTTTTTTCCTTACGGGAAAGCTGAGCGAATAAATCGCTTGACACAAGTAACACCGATATTAAGAGAAGGAATCTCATTTTATATGATTCTCAAATATATCAACTCCCGACTTGTATTAAAATTATGTTGTATTCTGACCAACGGTAGATTTGCTGGTCGATCAATGGCCTGAGGGCGCTAAAATGAAAACTGCCCTCCCGATAAGTATCGGGATCGGGCAGTTTCAAATAATCCCTAAACTAAACCTAATATTATTAGCTCGTCTTTGGCTGCAGCATTGTTTGTTGTCGCCGATGCGTCCATGGAGGGGTGGGATTACTCTGTTTCCAAAGTCCCAAGCCTTTTTGTTGTGCTCGCGTTCGGTAGGCCTCGAGGTCAGGCAATGGATTTTTTTCTGCCGTCCATGCAAGGCCTTCCTCGAGCAACTCGACCCGTGGGTCCTTTTTTCCATTTACTAATACTTCAGCCAAAGGGTTGCCTCTCCAGTCCTTTCCTTTGAAACTTATCGTGACTTTTTTTCCTAATACAATTTTTTCAAGGAGTCTTTTTGATTCCTCGCCATACTCTTGAGAAAGTTCGGGGCTGTCGATACCGACAAGCTGAACGGTGTGAGTCTCGTCGTTCTTACAAAGGATCTGAATCGTATTTCCATCGATTACCGTCACCACTTTTCCCTGAAGGTCGTTTGCAAAAACGATGGCCGAAGAAAACAGAACCATCGTACTAAAAATCAATTTGTGCATGGAAAAATTTCATTACCATGGACAAAAACCCTACCAAAGCAGCAACTAGCCAATTTTGATTTAAAATCCTCGTTCAAGGATTCAACGATCCAGGAGACTTTTTCAAATTGGGATCGTGGATGATCAGGATGAGATTATTTGCAGTACTGATTGACCTGATATCTCGCTTTTTCGTCACCGAACTCGACGGCACGGCGCCAATCAAAGCAAGCCTTTTCTTTTTCTTTCAGCTGGTAATAGAAGTTTCCTCTTTGCTTGTAAAAGGACGCATTTTTTGCATCGAGTCGAATCGCTTCGTCCATATCAGATACACCGGCCCCATAATCATCCAGTTGTGCCTTGCAGGTTGCTCGGTTGTAGTAGGCAAGTGCATCATTGGGATTCAGCTGAATAACTTTGTTGTAGTCAAGCATTGCCCCCTCATAATCTTCGATCCCTTCCTTTACCAGCGCACGGTTGAAGTGGGCATCCACATTTTTCGGATCGATATCTATGGCCCTGTTCAGTTCGGTGACGGCGAGTTTTGTGTCTTCCAACCCAAGGTATGCGCGACCTTTGTTCAGGTACAGTAAAACAGAATTTTCGCCTGCCTTTTGTGCATTGTCAAAGTCACTAAGTGCAGCCTGATATTCCTCTTCCTCAAGCTGCATCAACCCTCTTTTGAAAAACACTTCTTTGTCCTTCATCCCTCCGGCAATGAGCTTATCATAGTAGTCGCGTGCCGGTGGATATTTCTCCAAACTATAGTAAGCATTACCCAGCATGCGATAAAGATCCGGCTCAGGTTTTTCGGTGAGTTTTTCCACTTCGCGGAAGTCCCTGATAGCTTCTTCGTATTTTTTAGTGGCATAGTAAGCGTTGCCGCGATTCTCATATGCTTTAGCGTAATCGGGGCGCTTAGTGATAGCGTTGCTAAAATCGGCAATGGCTGAAGGATAGTTTTCCTGCTTTAGATAAGCCTTGCCCCGGTTGTTGTAAAGAACAGGATCTGTAAGACCGAGGGTAACGGCCTGCGAATAATCCTGAACTGCGCCCGCCAGGTTATTCACGCTGAACTTCGCATCTCCGCGATGATAAAAAGCCTGCGCTAGTTTTGGATCCTTAGTCACAGCTTCATCGAAGTCCTTGATAGCCTCGTCAAAGTTTTTGTTTTCATAACGGCAATAACCTCGCATATCAAATGCAATGGCATCCTTGGTACCAGTATTAATTGCCTTGTCGAGGTCCAGTCCGGCGTTCTTATAATCTTTCAGATAAAATCTCGCTACACCACGCTTAAAGAATACGTTTGAGTCGGTAACTCCTCGGTCGATAGCCCGTGTTAAATCCGACGCTGATTTTTCGTAATCCTTCAGCTCAAGATATGAACTTCCTCTTGCTACAAAAGTTTCGTTGTCTTTGCTGTTCCCATCAATTGCTTTCGTCAGGTCAGGAATAGCACCTTGAAAGTCCTTAGTGTTGTACTTCGAAACTCCCAATGCTGCAAACTCTTCAGTGCTCGCCTCGCCACGAGATGCAACAATTGACAAATCGGGAACAACGGACGAATACTCCTTGAGTTGATATCTTGCCAATGCCCTGTTCTTGAGAGCCAGTGTATAATCTTTTTTCAATGTGAGGGCACGATCAAAATCCGCGATCGATTCTTTGGGCATACCGCCATTAAGCTTCGCTTTTCCTCGGTTATTAAAAATCACTTCATCATTTGCTCCAAGCGCTACGGCTTTGTCGTACGCCTCCAACGCTCCTTTGAAGTTCGCCTGTTTGAATCGGATGTTTCCAAGCTGATAGTAAATGTCTTTGTTCTTACTATCCATTGATGCTGCCTTCTCCAGCGCAGCACTTGCTTCCTTCTCCTTCTGAGACGCGAGATATGACATTCCTATGGCCTCATATGCTCCCAGATCAGCCTTACCTTTTTGTACGCTCTTTTCGAGGTCAGTAACGGCACTGGTATATTCCTTCTGCTGATAATAAGATTTACCACGCTTCAGATAGATGTCATCTTCCTTTTCGCCGCCGATCTCGGCAGCGGTCAATGCTTCTTGTGTACCCTTGTAATCATTGGCGTCGTAACGGAGGTATCCGGCGTACAGAGAGACTTTGCTATCCTTTACTCCGCTGCTCATAGCCTTATCCAGGTAAGTGCGGGCCGCATCTTTTTTACCGAGGTTATAGTTGGCGATGCCAAGCATTTTCAACAGCTCCGGTGTTTCGCCTTCTTGTGCCTTCGCCTTTTCAAGATCTTCGACTGCACCGGCATAGTCCTTCAGCAGATATTTTGCTGTACCTCGATTGAGGAAAGCTTTGGAATATGATCCATTTAATTGAATAGCCTTGTCAAGATCTGCAACAGCCCCGCTTAGATCATTTGCATTCAGCTTGGCCTTACCACGGTTGTTGAATAGCACCGCATCATTGGCTCCCGCTTTGACGGCATTGTCATAGTATTTGATAGCGGCAGCAAAATCATTTTTCATGAATTTCAGATCACCTAGGTTCTTGTAAGCTTCAGCGTCGTTAGCTCCTAACGAGATTGCCTTTTCAAGATCTTTTGCCGAGTTATCGTAATCCTTCTGTGCAAACTCCGATTGACCTTTATATAAAAATACTTCCTTGCTGTTGTCACCGGCTGTTATCGCCAGGTTCAATGAAGCAATTGCTTCCGCATATTGTTTTGTTTTGTATTGGCACATGCCAAGCTGGCTGTGCACATCTTTATCATTGACCCCCATTGAAACTGCCGCCGTCAGGCTCTTCGTTGCTTCAGGACAGTTGCCAAGTTCTGCATAGCTCAGGCCCAGCATTTTGAAAACTTCCTTTTCACGAACTCTTTTTTGAACAACGTTTTCCAATGCAGCAGCTGCCCCTTTGTAGTCTTTCAATGTATACTTTGCAAAACCGATCTTTTGATAGAATTCAACATCCGACCTGCCGGTGGCGATGAGCTTTTCAAAGTCTGCCACGCTTCCTTTCCAATCCTGAAGTTGATAGCGAGTTTCAGCACGATTCTCAATAGCCTTGTCATTGCCTGGCTTTAGTTCAAGCGATTTATCAAAATCCGGAAGTGCACCTTTGTAGTCCTGCAGATTGAATTTTGCTTTTCCCCGGTTGTTGTAGATCACTGCATCCGCCTTTCCGGCGGCGATCACCTTATCGTAATTAGAGACGGCGTCTTTATAACTTTCCATGCGGAACTTTGCGTTGCCGAGGTTAGCATACGACTCGATGCTGTTTGCTCCCATACTCATCGCCTTCTCAAGGTCGGTAGCTGCTCCTTCGTAATCGTCAAGATTATATTTTGTATTTCCCCTGTACTCAAACAGTTCTGCAGTATTTATTCTTGATTTGACTGCTTCGTCAAAATCGGGCTTCGCTTTCTGGTAGTCCTTTAACCGATACGAAGCAATGCCGCGTTTTACATATACCTCTTTGTTGGAGAATCCAGAGTTGATCAGCTGCGTGAGTTGAACAGAAGCGTCGTTATAATCTTCTGCTTTTAGTTTTTTCAATGCAGCTTCCCATTGCACCTGCAGAAGGGAGTCAGTCTTTTGAGCGTATGCCGGAAGAATTATAAACAGGAGGACTGCAACTAACAATTGTACTCTCATAGATAGTCTGCGAAGTGACGGCAGCAAATTTATTAAATCTACCCCGTATTCTTGATGGCAATATCCTTGCAATCGACAAGCAGCTTTCAGGGTAAAGGAAAAAAATGTATGGTTTCGGGAGATAAATAAAAAAATCGCCTGAAATCAGCTCTTAACAACATTTCCGGCAACCTGCATTGTTTCGAGCGTGGGTGCCAGCTTCCCGCCGCGAGGTTCGATGGTAACGGCAAAGGTAGCGGCCCCGGAGCCAATATCCTTCATCTTAAGAAGGCCCTTAAAGTTATTGTCGAACACGCCGGCATCGACGGGTTTTCCATCGATGATTGCCCAAAGCTGGTATTGATTTTCCTGGGTTAGCTCTTTCAAATCCTGAATACTCAGATAGACTTCTTTCGTTTTTTCATTCCAATACACGGAAGCTAAAGCAGTAGGAGCATTAGCAGTACCGCGCAGCAGAACACGACTGAAGTCGGGGCTCGTGGTTACTCTTAGATCATTTTCGATGGCGTCCAGGCGTTGGTTAACCGTATTGTAATCACTCGCCATTTGCTGACTCTGGGCTGTTAATTCCGCGAGATTATTTTCGGTTTTTTTCCATTTATCCCGATAATCATACGCGAGATAGGATGTGATCAAAGCGATGGTAACAGAAGCCGCTGCCGCAAATTTCCAGAAGGAAATACCCCCATCAGCAGGGGAAAGCTCAACCACCTTGGCCGATTTTTCTGATGCATCTATTTTTTCAAATAGAGATTTCTTCAGGGACGGGTTCGGCGGGATTGCCGCTTTCATCAGAAGTTTTTCCTGTGTTTCTTCGATCAAGGCAAGCTCTTTCCGCAGCTCGGGGTAAAGCTTGAGATTTTTTTCAACCTCAAGGCGTTCCCGTTCGGGGAGCTCTCCAGACGCGTAGGCTTCCAGAATTCCGGACGATATGTATTGTTCAACGTTCACTTTACTTTAACAAATTTCTTAATTCTTTCATCGCCAGCCGCATCCGGGTCTTGACAGTACCTAGAGGAAGATTGAATTCCTCCGCTATTTCTGCCTGGGTATACCCTTTCAAATAGTGCTGGTTTATAATGAACCGTTGATCCTCCGGAAGTGTGTTCACAATGTTCTGAAGGCCGATCCCTTCCACTTTTTGTTCAACAAATCCTTCCTTATCAATTCTATTTACGTAATTATCAATGTCTCCAGTTTTCTTTCCTTTGCTGAATTCTTTCGACCGGGTCTTATCTATGGCCTGATTTCGGGCAATATTCAACATCCAGGTGAATAGCTTTCCTTTTGATGCGTCATATGAGTCGATTTTGTCCCAGATCTTTAGAAAAACGTCTTGTAGAACTTCTTCCGCAAGTTCCTCTTTTCTAAGGATACGCGCTACAACTCCCAGTAAAGCACCTGCATAATGATCATACAAATATTCCAAAGCACTCCTGTCTTTGCTCTTTAACGCAATGATAAGACCGTCCTCGGAAATATGTTTATACGCTGCAGGGATGACTCTTCAATTTGATTTGCGAAAGTATTGAAAAAATCCTGATGGTTCACGATAACCTGCGTAACACAAATATTTCCAACGGCTAAAAATCCAAAAGCTTCCATCACTTCGTAGGTGATGGAAACAAACAACACTAAAGATTATGAAATTAAGATCAAACTTTAAATTGTTGGGACTGGCATCAGTTGTAGTTATTGCAGGTGCCGCCAGCTATCTGATCGCAGCGGATCATATTGATGCCCCTGCTGTTACTGGCACAGGGTCGGACATAACTGACCTCTATGTCTTTCAAAGTCCTTCAAATGCAAACAACATGGTATTTGTTGTTAACGTGCAGGGACTTTTAGCTCCCGCTGCAACTGCAGCAGCTTCCTTTGACGAGGAGGTGATGGTTGAAATAAACATCGACAACTCTTCCACAAAAGATAACATGGAAGACCTGGTCATTCAGGCAACTTTTGAGGACGGCAAAGTTAAAATCTATGGACCAACGGCGCCGATTGAAAAGGGTTCGACGAGCACCTTGATCACAACTACACCTATTGAAGCCGCAATAACGTCGTATGGTAGCAATCCAACCATTGGAGAAGGCAACGGTATTAAGGTCTTTGCGGGCCCGCGTGACGATCCATTTTTCTTTGACCTGAATCAGTTCAAAGCAATTATAGCAGGAAGTGCAACTTCTTTTAACAATCCCGGCACTGACGCTTTTGCTGGAACCAATGTTTTGTCAGTGATAGTGGAAGTGCCAAAGTCACAACTGGGTTCCGGATCCATAAACGTATGGGCTACAACTAATCGTGAATTATAAAAACTCAAAAATTCTATCAACGATGAAAAATATCTTGAAATACTTATCCCTGTCGCTATGCGCGAGTCTTGTGATAACTTTTATTGCCTGCGACGATGATGAAGATAACGCACCAGCTCCAATGGTCATGTATGAACAGGAAGATCACATGGCGCGACCTGCAATCAACACTGTATTTGTATCTACCGGCGAAAAGGACATGTTCAATGCCACATCTCCATCAGGGCAGGGACCAGCTTTCGCCACGAAATTCAAGGACAAGCTGACGGCGCTTAACCCGGGCTACACAACGAATCTGCTCGGACTTGACGCGACAACATTTACAAGTGTGCTAGCGACGGATGTCCTGTCTGCATCACTCACTGGTCCGACGACCTTCTATGACGGTACCAACGTTCTTACCGGACGTAAATTGGACGATGATGTAATTACCGTTGAGCTGATCCTGATCTTCGGGGGACCTGCCGCGACGTCAAACCCGGGACTTACGGATGATCACGTCGATCAAAACGACAAAAGTTTCTCGTCATCATTCCCATATCTCGCAATTCCACATTGATAAATCATAACCCTGGTCCTAGTGACCAGGGTTCATTAAAACATACGTCATGAAAACCCTGCTGATCGTTTTGACAATTCTCATTTGCGCATGCTGTGACCGAAACCACGCCATTACGGACTCCCGCGACTACGACAAGTATTTGGCCTTTAAAAGGCAGACATCGGTCAATCCGGTAGCTGAAGAAATGAAATTCTGGTCAAATCGTCTCGAACGAAATTCAAAGGATGAAGTGGCTATTGTCAAGGTCGCCGGTTTGTACGCTGGTCAATTTAAAATGTCAGGTGATATCCGTGACCTCGAACTTTCCGACAGTTTGTATCAATCAATTTTGAAAACTATGCCAGCGGGCGGTGTTGAGATTTATCATAGCCTGGCAACAAACGCAATCACACAACACAAATTCCGGCTGGCAAAAGAGTACACAGAAAAAGCGATTGCGCTAAAGGACAAGAAAGCTGGTTCTTTGATGATCCTCACCGATGTATCGCTTGAGTTGGGAGACTACGCTACAGCAAGACGTACGCTGCAGCAATTCAAAAATAAAAACTCCTTTGCGTACCTGATCCGCGAAGTAAAACTAAAGGATCATGAAGGTGACCTGGAAAGTGCTATCACATCAATGGAACGGGCGTATCACAGAATTGAAGGAAATAAAGATCAGGCCCAGTGGGCACTTTCAAACCTCGCTGATATGTATGGACACGCAGGAAGAATTGAGGCGGCCTATGAAACATATTTGAAGGCTTTGGAAATCAATCCAAATGATGACTATGCATTGAAAGGCATAGCATGGATCGCGCTGTCCTATGACCATGATTCGAGGGAAGCAAAGAGGATCATAAACATTCTTGCTTCAAGGAAAAGGATGCCGGAATCTCATCTTTTTCTTGCGGAAGTTGCATCCTTCGACGGGGATGAAAACGAGAAATTTGCTCAACTAAAAATGTTCAAGTCTATGGTTTCGCAAACTTCTTACAAGAACATGTACCATAAATATCTCGCGACAATTGAGGCAGAAGATTTCAATAACGCGGATGCAACCGTCGAAATTGCAAAAGCCGAAATCGCCAACCGCCCAACACCTCAGTCATTTGACCTCCTCGCATGGGGATTGTATCATCAAGGCAATTATTCACAAGCTCTTGAAATTGCCAAGAGGAATGTGGAAGGCCAAACCTTTGAACCTGATTCATACTATCACCTTGGCATGATCTATTTCACCAACGGCGATCAGCTCAAATCAAAACAAAATCTTGTGGAGGCGTTAAAAAGTGAATTTGAACTTGGGCCCTCTGTAACCAGAAAGATCCTCGAAACGCTTGCCTCTCTGTGATGACTCGTGTCATAACAAGACCATTATTATGCGTGCTCATCTTGTGCACCTTCTTGTCGTGGCGTGTCTGCGGTCAAGGAATTCTTTCAGGAAATGTTATGGATTACGCAAGCCATGAGGTGTTAGCCGGTGCTCACATAATTCTTGAGGGAAGCGGCAAAGCGACTGCATCCGACCGGCTTGGGAACTTTAAATTGGTCAATCTTACTCCGGGCAAGTATCAGGTGAGCATATCATTCATCGGGTACGAGCGCTTTTCAGACTCTATCAGAATTGCGAATGATTCAATAGCTGTGTTAAACACAAGTATGATTGCTGGGAACATCAGGCTGGATGACGTGGTGATAGCCGCAAGCAATGAGCAGTCCATTAATGCAATCTCATCCCTCGATATCAAACTCAGGCCTGGAAATACCTCGCAGGATATTCTGCGCATGGTGCCAGGGTTATTCATTGCACAGCACGCTGGTGGCGGAAAAGCAGAACAGATATTCCTGAGGGGATTCGACATTGATCACGGCACCGACATAAATCTTGAGGTCGATGGACTTCCCGTCAATATGGTGTCGCACGCACACGGACAAGGGTATTCGGACCTTCATTTTGTCATCCCGGAATTGATCAACACGGTTGATTTTAACAAGGGCCCTTATTATGCCGACAAAGGTGATTTTACTACGGCAGGATA
>DATHIE010000109.1:0-3048 GCA_035316905.1 Chryseolinea sp.
CTGTATTCGGAGAAGTTATTGAGGGCCAGGAGGTAGTTGACAAAATCGCACATGAGAAGGTATACAATGAAGATACACCTCTTAAAAAAATACCTTTCACCATCAGTGTGATGAAAAGGTGATGCAAATTTTTCAAGGTCGCACCTGAGCAGGCGTATACATTTTCTGATGGTGCTCGTCACAAACAGGGCATTACATAAAGCACCCTGTATAGTAACGGACAAACGAGAACTCATAAACTTTCTAACCGGAATTGTTACCGGCTGCTAGTCATTCTAGGAGCCACCGCATTGGTCAATCCTCCCACGTCAAAAAATTCAATGGCAAAAGTTATTTTATTGGCCTTATTGAATTTATAGTAAGCATAATAATTTATCTGTGTTTTCTTTCCCAATTTATGAATGCCTTTCCATTGCCCATAATAACGAACGCTGCCATCGAATTCAAATGACGACGTATCCAGGCTGGGCAGAAACACGGAATTTTTCAGTTTGATACTGTCCCAGTCGGAAGTAAAATAAATGAGTGTATTTATCCAGTCTTGTTTTGTTCCCCACGGCAAACCATAGGCAGCCGGAACATACACTGCACTATCAGCCACATAGGTTGACCACTTGTCCACGTCTTCCTCTTCAAACGCTTTGATAGCAGCTTTTACATTGGCAAGGTTTTTTTTGTAGAGGTTCTTTGCTTCTTCTCTCTTTTGTGCGGGATCAACCTCTTGTTGATTTTTGGAGCAACTCAGTATCATCATCGAGACGAATGACAATACGAATAACAAACAGGATACCTTTTTCATAAAGATTTTTGTTTAGCAGTAGTACAAATACTTCTCAAGGATTTTGGAAACAAATCCTTATCAGTAGTACTTAAATGAAGGTTGTCTGAATACAGACAATGATCAGATAGAAATGTTAGTAGGGCGCAAGGTTTCTGCCTTGTGCTTTGTCATGGTCCCAATAGTTCACCCTGTCCAACGTACCATGCCGTGAACAGGTCCACACGGAGACATAAAACCAAAGTCATCCTTTGCCATCTCATAATAATCGGGATAGCCATTGAGGCGCCCAAAGGATCGGCCAATTTGCGTACAATTCAAGATGTGTTCCCTCCGTTTGATCGGTGTAACGTCAAAGGATGAAAGGCATTGAAAATTAAGTGGTCCGGAAATTGAAACTGACAAAACGGAAACTGCGCAGCTATCCCCCGCCAGTCCATCGTCAGCACTATCGTTTGACAGAACAGTGATCAGAACAAAACAGCTATGGTTGGTAGATCGTTTCATGCTGAATTCGCCCTGCGGCAACGTAATTAAATATACAAAATACAATCGTTTGAAACCCCTAAAATCTGCAGAATTTTAAGTGATTGATCAGCTCAACAATATCCGGCACGCGACAAAATTGCGTCGTCATGGCAGAGTCTCTACGAGAACTCGGGGACTTTGCGTCTTCGTGTTCTCTTCGGTTAATTAAACTACCAGCTGATGCGACGCACATCCGTTCCCGACAGAGTCCCCCAAGAAACTCGGGGAGACTCTGCGACGACCGTACACTCTAGCACATTAGCAGAATATTGCATGTTAAAACGGCTCCGACGTGGCTCGTCGTAGCAGAGTCTCTCGGGCTTCCCGAGGACTCTGCGTTTTCGTGTGCTGGTCTTAGTTTGCTTAAACAAACTAGCTGATGTAACCTCATCCGTTCCCATGGTCCTCGAAACTCAAGATTTCATAAACCATAGTGTATAGGCTCCTATTCCACAGTTAACTTTCGAGATCGAACATCGCCCGTCGGGGAGATAATGGTCAACACATAAAGACCAGGTTCTACATCCTGCAACGACAAGTTGAAATCACCATTATCCGTATCCAGGGTTTCCTGCATCTTTAACAAACCTTTATCATTATAAAATTTCACGGTGTATTTACCTGAAGGCAGCGACGTAGTAGAAATAGTTAACTGTGTTCGTGCCGGTATGGGGTAAACGGAGAAAGTATTGTCACTGGATTTCTCTTCGGGCACTTCAACCAATGAACGTGAGGTTTCGATAAGTGGTGTACAATCCTTATTACAGAGAACGGCATCCACGTTGATACTTCCGACGCCCACCAAAGATTGTCGCTTGCCACGGACCACAAGCTTTCCAGAATATGCGAACGAGCCGGCCAACCCAAAATCCCTATCCCAACCGTTGCCCCCCTCCCCTAGCTGAAAGCCGGTCTTAACGATAGAAGGAATAGTCTTTAGCAACAGTTTACCCGATACATCTCCCGTTCCTTCAAGGTAACTCTCTGGCGAGAGTTGCCAAAAGGTCCACAAGGTGTGCTTGACCTTCGCGACCTTCAGCGCATCTAATGTAAAAGCAACATACGTTCCACCCTGCGCACTCCATGTTTTCCAATTCTGTTTTTTCTCAAGCTTTAAGTATACATTAAAACCAATTTTATTGTTGTCGATGTTGACGATATGTCCCGTAATAACAGCGGCATCGCCCTGGTCGATTAGCTGCGCCCGACCATCCCAGGCAAAATTCTGGATAACTCTGTCGAGCAGTAATACTGACCAAGGGCAGCTAAGGCATCCGGGGCGAATGGGTCTCCAGTCATACAACCAAAAAAGGGGAAAATCCGGAATAATAATGCCGGCTCTTTCATAGGCACCAATATCCACGCTGGATCCGAGAACTCTGGAATCACCACTATAATCAAGTGCGATGCCGGCAAGACCTGCCGCACCATTGTTGCCGTGATTAACTGCCGGTGAGGACGCGCCAAGATGTAATCCATCATCGTCATTGGCAGGAATATTATCTATACCCTTGGGACTGGCTGCATTGGTGAAGCCAGGATTTGAATCGATGTTGTTGCCATCATCAGTCCCATAAGAAGCAACCCAGGCACTACTTCCACCCGAGCCTTCCAAGAGCGAGTAGCTGTTGAGGTGAATGCCCGTAGTAAATATTTCAGGTCCTGCAACGGTAGCGGTATTGTCCCACAAGATGGTGTTTTCTATGCGGGCACTAAGAATTTCTGTTCCCATGAAAAGGAAG
>DATHIE010000110.1:0-2548 GCA_035316905.1 Chryseolinea sp.
CATTCTTATAAAGGATGTATGCAAATACGAAATTGAAGACGCCAAGGGCAGCCGTGAACAATCCCTTGAAATCCTTTCCCTGAGGATACGCAAGGATGGCCATTCCTGCAGCATAATAAAAGAAGGCATTGCTGAGCACCATACTGATCTCTATCGCGTTGAAAGTTGCCTTCTCTTTAATGTTGTTGATAATATTCATAGCAAAGAAGACGAGATAGAACAGCGTCGCAAAAATGAGCGCTCCCATTGTAAGCGGAGGATCAAATGACGCTAACAGCCAGGTTCCGAAAAGGATGATTGTAAACACATAACAGATAACACTTACGGCATTCCATTTCTTGAAATAGGCAAGGACCAGCATACCACAATCGAGGACAAGTATATAAGTAAAAAGCACTACATAGTTTCCCTCACCCGTGCTTGCCATAAAGGGAGAAGCAAACCCGCCGAGGATAGCAACTATGGCAAGCTCCATACGATTATATCCCAACGATAGCACAACAGTGAATGCCGTGATCAGCAGCATGATAACAAAGGCAGCAGTCTGAGTGAATAATTGGTATTCGTGAAATGCTAACGCTATAGTCAGATATAGGACCGCTATACCACCTCCCACAAGCACTGAGCTAAACGCAGTAAACGTTTTTCTTAACCAGTGAGCAACACCAAGTAATATTCCGCCACAGGCAATACCAATACAAACCCTGCCAATCTCATTGATCCATTCTTTATCAATTGCGTACTTCACAAAAAATCCAATGCCTAAAACCAGGATACCGATACCGATCTTATTCGCGAGGTTTTCTCCAATGAATTTTTCAAGGTCCGGGTTGCGTTCGAAGAACCCAGGTTTCTTCGGTATGGATGGTGTCGAGGCAACAATCAAAGGCTTGTTAATAGGCGGCGCTGAAATAGGTTTAGAATAAATCACCTCCTCAGGCTTCTTAACCTCTTCTTTGATAGTAGGCTTTTCCTTTTCTTCCGGTTTTTTCTCAGGTACTGGAGTCTTGGCCGCGAGTATCTTTGGCAGGAGCTCGTCTTCAAGGATAGATTTTTTTTCGTCTTTCGTCGCAGTAGTCAGTCCCTTCCGTGCCCTTGTTAGCTCGTCAGCTAACAGATCTATCTTTCGCTGAAGTACGTCGAATCTGCTGTTAAGAGAATTCCTGACGTTGCTTATCATGACCCAGATAACTATCAGGGCGATGATCATAAGAAAAACTTCCATAAGACTATTTCAATGAATTAGCGGAATTTTACATATCTTTTTTCTCAAACTCAACCAACCCAACATCAATGACTAAGCGTTTCCTATTCCTTTCTCTTCTGATGCCGTTTATCCTGATTTCAGCAAGGGCACAACAACAAACGTATGCTGAAAAATTAGGCTTTCCAAAGCACGCCAAAGTGCTGATTCTTCATGTAGACGATGCGGGTATGTCGTGGGATTCTAATGAAGGGGCTATTAAGGCGACACAACAAGGAGTGGCTAATTCCATGAGCGTCATGATGCCATGTCCGTGGGTTCCAGGTATTGTCGAATTCCTAAAAAAACATCCAACGGTAGATGCAGGGCTGCATCTTACGCTTACGTCGGAGTGGGACAGCTATCGATGGGGGCCATTAGCTGGAAAGCCTGCTGTTCCAGGCCTCGTGGATTCTGTCGGCGCATTGTGGCCTTCAGTACAGGATGTGGTGAAACATGGCTCACCTGACGAAGTTTACAAAGAGATCTCGGCACAGCTTGAGCGCGCGAGAATGGCGGGATTCGAACCTACGCATCTTGATTCACATATGGGAACTCTCTTTGCGACACCCGAATTTATGCAACGCTACATAAAGCTAGGGGTGGAAAACAAGATTCCCGTTATGATTCCGGGAGGGCACAACAGTCTGCTTCAAACTGATCCGTCAATCACTCCGGAAATTCAGGCCGGCTTACTACAGGTAGGCCAACTGTTGTGGTCATCGGGACTTCCGGTCCTTGACGACCTTCATAACGTAAGCTACGGATGGAAATATCCTGAAGGCAAAAATGTCTCCGATGCCCAGATTCAGAAGTTTGCAACCTCAAAGTATATCGAAACCATAAAACAACTGAAGCCAGGTCTTGCAATGGTGATCATGCATTGCACCTCACCCTCTCCCGTGTTTGAACATATCTCCGGATCAGGAAAGACACGCAAAGGTGATATGTTAGCGATGACAGATCCTGCGTTCAAGAAGTTTTTGGAACAAGAGGGGGTAATACTTACGACGTGGAGAGAGGTGATGAAGCGGAGGGCAGAGGTTAAATAGCGGTTGGCTGCATGCCGCGTTTATTCAAGAAGCAATTCCATAGCTATGAAATTTTTTATATTTAAGTAACACTTCAACCAATCGGAATTGGCCATATGGCTGATATTCGGACGTTGAACAAAACCTTCGGTAGTTTTTTGTAAGTCCCCTCATCATTAACTCATTTTATTGAATTCGTAACTTCCAGTTATAAACTTTAAATTTTATGACTATGGAAAAAAAACACTGAGGCAACAGATGTTGCAGGAAATGC
>DATHIE010000111.1:0-2745 GCA_035316905.1 Chryseolinea sp.
CTTAAAAGTTTCTACTGAGACAGAAGCGCCGGAAACGGGCGTTTATGTGCCCTCTACGGTGCTGGGTGATTCCGCAGATCTCGTTCCAACGACCAGAGTAACCGTTACCGGTAAGATCAAGGTTGCGGGCACCCAAACGCCCGTTTCCGGCGCTTCTGTCTCAGTAGAAACTTTTAAGTACTTCGATTATTCCGACCAGGCCGGCCGTTATATCCTTGATCTTCCACCAGGCAAGTACCGCGTGGTTGTAAGGCACGTCGGAATGAAGACCCGGTACTTCAGGCTAATTATATTATCACCCAGTGTCTTCGATGTCGAAATGGAAGAAGGTGTAACCGGACTTGATGAAGTCGTTATTACTTCGAGGCTGCTCGACAGCAATGTTAAACAATCTCTTGGCGGACTCACGACTATGAACGTCCAGGAGATCAAATCGCTTCCGACTATGATGGGCGAAGTTGACATCCTTAAAAGTCTGCAGCTAATGCCTGGTGTCAGCAGCGTTGGAGAAGGCTCATCTGGCTTCAACGTCCGAGGAGGGCGCATGGATCAGAACCTGATTCTGCTCAACGATGCGCCTATGTTCAGTACTTCACATGCGCTTGGTTTCGTCTCTGCTTTTAACCAGGATATTATAAATGACTTCTCACTCTATAAAGGAAATGTACCGGCAAATCTTGGAGGAAGAGCTTCATCGGTTCTTACGATCAGGACAGGGCGGGGCGGATTTGACAAGTGGAGATATCAGGGCGGAGTTGGACCAATTACCAGCCGGTTTAAAGCAGATGGTCCGATTAAGGCCGGTAAGACCTCACTTTTATTGTCGGGCAGGGTGTCTTATGCCGACTGGGCACTGAAGTTGGTTAAGGATCCAAACGTAAGTAATAGCAGCTTGTTCTTTTATGACGGATTCGCAGGCCTCAGCCATCGATTTTCTGAATACAGTATCATGGACGTTTCCTTTTACTCCAGCAGGGACGATTTTCAATATTCACAACAATTTGGATACTCATGGGATAATCAGCTGGTGAGCACCAAGTGGCAAGCGCTGGCAAACCGTAAAGCTTCCCCTACCCTGTCGGCATCTTATGGTCGCTTCAAAAGCAAACTCATCGACCCTTATGGTATCGACGCTTCAGAGCTAACAAATACACTGCACTATTTTCAACTGGGAGAATCCGTCAACTATAGCCCTACTGATAAACATTCCATAGTGGCCGGCTTTTCTGGTGTGGGTTATTTTCCTGCAGCCGAAACAATAAAGGGATACAATGGCAATGCTGCAATTTCGTCTGAGTCTGCTGCCAAAAATAACGGATTAGAACTGGCTCTTTTCGCCAACGACGATTTCGAAGTAAACAAGGGCCTTTCGTTTTCCGTTGGGCTTCGCTACTCCTATTACATGCACCTTGGTGCCGATACCGTCTATACGTATGCAGCAGGTGTTCCAAGAACGGCGGCAACGATAGCGGATACGTTGTATTATTCTAAGCTTAAGACCATCAAATCATTTGGAGGATTGGAACCCCGGATTTCGGCAAGAGTAAGCTTGTCGTCGAATCAATCCATCAAAGTAAGTTATAATAGGATGCGACAGTACATCCATTTGATCTCAAACACAACGGCTCCAACTCCGATAGACTTGTGGCAGGTGAGCAATGAATACCTTCCTCCCCAAATTGCCGACAATTATTCAATCGGATATTTTCACAATCTCAAGGATAATAAATGGGAGACTTCAGTTGAGTTTTTTTACAAGGACATGGAAAATCTGGTTGAGTACAAAGACTTTCCAACGTTGTTCCTGAACCATCATCTTGAAACAGAACTTCTTACCGGGAAAGGCAGAGCTTATGGAGGAGAATTATTGATCCGCAAGATAAAAGGCAAATGGACTGGCTGGATTTCGTACACGTATTCTCAGTCACAAGTGAAAGTTGAATCGCGTGATGGATCTGAAGCCATTAATAATGGCAGCTGGTATGAATCCGGCTACAACAAGCCTCACAATTTTAATCTCGTTCTTGATCGAAAGCTCCTGGGTAACGGCGCATTTTCGCTGATCGTGACTTATAACTCGGGCAGGCCGCTTACCGCTATTGAATCGAGCTATATAGTTGGCGGAACGGTTGTGCCTATCTACTCCGAGCGAAATAAATACAGAATTCCAAACTACTTCCGCGTGGATCTGTCGTTTACTATCGGGAATGTTGTGAGGAAAATTGATGATTCCCTCGTATTCTCTGTCTATAATTTGTTCGGACGGAATAATGCTTATTCGGTCTTTTATCAAAGACCCGCCAACAATTTCCTGATTCCGAAACCATACAAGCTATCTGTTCTCGGTTCTGCTCTCCCATCGCTAACCTACAATTTCAAATTCTGACACGAGCATAATGAATCGAATAGATATTCCATATTTCAAACTGTTTGTCAGGTTCAGCTGGGTTCTATTGCTAGCCGGATGCTTAAGTCCAATTGATTTCCCTGCTGAAAATCTTGGAGGCAAACTTGTCATCTCAGGACAAATTAGTCCGTTGAAGGAGCAAAATATTATTCAGATAGGAACTACTGCAGACTCTAAGAGACTTCCATTCCCCATCTCAGGGGCTGTGGTCACCTTATTCGATGATGTTGGCGGATCATATACATATGTCGAGAACCCCGAAAAGCCGGGCTTTTATATCCTTCCCGATGTGGAGGGAGTGCCGGGCAGAACATATCATATCGTTGTCACTACGCCGG
>DATHIE010000112.1:0-8926 GCA_035316905.1 Chryseolinea sp.
GTTGAAGGTGGTACGGGCTTCGCGAAGGCAGCTGGCAATTATGCGAGCGCGATTTACCCGTCAAAGATCGCACAGGAGAAAGGCTATCATCAGTTGATCTGGACGGATGGCAAAAGACATGAATACATCGAGGAGTCCGGGACGATGAATCTTATGTTTGTTATTGAAGACACTCTGGTTACTCCGGCGCTTAGTGACTCAATATTGGCAGGTATCACCCGCGATAGCGTTCTTACTATTGCGCGTCATTGGGGGATGAAAGTGGAGGAACGGAAGATAAGCGTGAGTGAACTGGTGAAAGGCTTACAGAATGGCATTGTAAAAGAGGCATTTGGTGTCGGTACTGCAGCGACTATCGCTCGAATCGAAGTAATAGGTTACGATGGAAAGGACTATAACTTACCACCTGTTCATGAGACGGGATTTTCAAATAAGGTCTACGCTGAACTTGACAAAATCAAGCGTGGGATAAAAGAAGACGCGTTCAATTGGGTGCTTAAGGTCTAAGCCAGGTAACCTGGCTACCTAGCTACCTAGACACCTAGGTACCCTTATTTTCCCTAATTTTAACAGAAATACGGACGTGTGAAAAAGTTCTCAGGTTGCCTTGTTTTATTCATTAGCTTATTGCCATTTACTTTTGCGTATAGCCAGAAGCAATTGGTGCTACTGAAAAGAGAAAAAGTGTTGTTGAGGCTTTTTTATGGAGATGAATTCATTTACCGATTAAAAGGCTCAAAGACGGTAAAAACAAGTTATGTCAACAACCTCTACGATACGGCTGTTTTGGCGCACAAGGAAATAGTACCGTTCCACAAAATTGACAGGGTTTATTTCAAGCACTCAAGTTTTGGTAACAGGGTGGGCACCATGCTAGTCATTGGGGGTGTTGGTTATTTTTTAATCGATCAGTTCAACACGGTTGTTGTTCATGGTGAGAACGCTACTATCCATGAAGGTGTTGCAACGACATCTGCGGTGCTCGCTGGCGTGGGCCTTCCACTCATGCTAATAAAGAAAAAATCACAGCGGATTGGCGGTAAATATCGTTTGCTAACTGCCGAGAAGGGGTCGGCTTTTTATATGCCTGAACTAAACAGGTTTGATCCATCCGTTATTCAGAATTAGTTTCGGAGAAATAATTACTTTTGCCCAAAATCAGTATTTCACTTATGACGACAGATCAATTGAAGGATTTGAAGGCTCGTGTTAGCGCCTTGAGGGGGTATCTTTGACTACGACCGTAAGAGTGTCGAGGTAAAAGACGAAGAATTAATCACACAACAGGCTGACTTTTGGAATAGACCTAAGGATGCGGAAGTAATTCTTAAGAATATCCGCAGTAAAAAGGTTTGGACAGACGCGTTCGAGAACATCACCAAGCAGGTTGAGGATCTCGACGTGTTATACGAATTTCATCTGGCTGGCGACGTGGGGGAGGAGGAACTTGACCGTGAATTTGACCGTGCTGCCAAAGCGGTAGAGGAGCTTGAGTTCAAGAAGATGCTCAGCAAGGACGAGGATCAGCTGGGAGCGGTTGTTGAAATTAACCCTGGAGCTGGTGGTACAGAAAGTCAGGACTGGGCGGATATGCTCAACCGGATGTATATCATGTGGGGGGAGAAGAGCGGTTATAAGGTTTCTCAGATAGATTATCAATCAGGTGATGTAGCCGGCATCAAGTCGGCAACGCTCGAAATGGAGGGTCCCTTCGCTTACGGAAAACTCAAATCCGAAATAGGCGTTCATCGTTTAGTGAGGATCTCGCCGTTTGATTCCAATCAACGACGTCATACTTCGTTCGCATCGATATTCGTCTATCCCAAAGTAGATGACTCGATCGAAATCGAAATCAATGCTGCGGATATCGAAATACAAACCTCGCGATCGGGCGGCGCTGGCGGACAAAACGTCAACAAAGTTGAAACGAAAGTACAACTGACGCATAAGCCCACCGGTATCGTTATCGTTTGCCAGGTGGAGCGTTCACAACATGCGAACCGCGAGCGTGCGATGCAGATGCTGAAATCGAAGTTGTATCAACGTGAGATGGAGAAGCGGCATGCAGAGCGCGACAAGATCGAAGCTGGAAAAATGAAAATTGACTTTGGTTCTCAGATCAGGAACTATGTGCTTCATCCTTACAAGTTGGTAAAGGATGCGCGGACGGGGGTAGAACGTCACGATGCGCAAAATGTTTTGGACGGAGATCTCGACGATTTTATAAAGGCATTTTTGCTGGGAGCGCAAGGACAGCCACAGAATTAGACTTTTTCAAATACTATTAAAGTGCGTGAGCGACTGGTGTCCACAATTTTCCAGATGGGTTTTATGTGGAGACTACTTGTTGTCATCCACATTTCTTGTAGCGTCGCACACGCTCAGGATTCCACACTATCAATTCAAGGACGAATAGTTTCGGCAGAGAATGGCGCCCCCGTTGCATACGCATCGGTTAGCGTAGACAATTCGCCAATTGGATCGGCCGCAGATGACCAGGGCTATTTTCAATTGAAGATCTCTGGTGCGCTGGGTCTGTCCCGTGTTGTACTAAAGATTTCCAGCATAGGATTCAAAACGTCAGTTATTAATGATCCAACGCCTTTCTTGTTGGTGAGGTTAGAGCAAGAAGTCGTGCAATTGGGCGAAGTGACAGTATTAGGCCAACACCCCAGGAAGATTGTCGAAAAAGCGTTTGATGGCATTAAAAAGAATTACAATACCCAGCCGTTCCTTTACCGGCACTTCTACAGGCATTACTGTATTGAAGATTCTGTGTATGGCCGTTTGATTGAAGCTGCCGTCGAACATTATAAAACCAATGGATATAAAGTACAGCAAACTGCTCCGGGACAAAAAGAGGAAGTACGGGTAACACAATTGAGACGCAGTTTTGATCATACTCATATCAAAGACACGCATCGAGCGTTTGGTTTGTATGCCGTCCTGGGCAGCGATCCAGTGCCGTACCAGACGAAGGCAAGTCTTGGTTCATTTGATATTATAAGACCATTTGAAGTAAGTATTCTTAAAAAGAGTCCCAAGCTGTACGATTTTACCATCGATGGGTTGACCTATTTTGACGGAGAGGAAGTTTACAAGATTGGATACAGACTAAAAAAAGACAGCATCGTACTGGGCAATGGTACGCTTCTCAAATGCTCGCAAAGCGGCTTGTTGTACATAACGTCGAAAGAATATGCTATTGTAAGAGCTGAGTTCAGCCAGGAAACATCCACGGAGAAAACGAAGTCGATAACGACATACCGGAAGTACAATGGAAAGTACTATCACCAATACTCCAGGAAAGAAGGCTATTTATTCAACGTAACAGAAAACTTCGGGCATACTTACGTTGTCGAACTGATGACCGGTGAAATTGAACTTGACGACTTTCCCGGCTTCAGAGGTGATGAACCCGGCCGCGAACAGCTTGCAGCCATTGAATATGACGCAGACTTCTGGAAGAACTATAATGCACTAACTGCCATTCCTCTGCGACCATCCATTTTGAATGACCTCCAGTCGACACAGTCCCTCAATGAGCAATACCTGGAATACAACAACCTCGAAAAGAACAGGTATAGATCAGCAAAACAAGATGAACTCAGATTTTTCGAGATGTTGAATAAGAAACGAGGACAGCCTGTATACGTAGCGTTGTGGGCGGCTAAGTGTGGGCCTTGCGTCAATGAGCTATTGTCTGCTAAGGAATTGTCTCTACGTTACGGATCGAAGTTATCATTGGTATTCGTGTCTCTCGATGAAACCCCGGAAGGGTGGAATAACATCCTTGATTCATTTGACTTCAGAACTGGTCGAATAAGCCATTTCAGAGTTGGAGCCTATCCAGATTTATTGAAAATATTTGACGTACACCAAATTCCACATTATGTTTTAATCGACAGGGATGGAAACTTTGTAGATTTGAACGCTAAACATCCAACTAACCCCGAATTAGCCGCCGATCTTGAACAGGTATTGATCGAACGGTAAACAGCGACCGAAAAATTTCTTGAATATTGGTTAACGTAAAAATCTATTCTTCGCAATTCTGGCTGCTTTGTACAAGTTCGCTGTTATTTTTTGCCAGCTTTAACATGCTGATCCCTGAATTACCGCAATACCTTACCAGCCTGGGGGGAGCGGATTTCAAAGGCCTGATCATTTCACTCTTCACATTAACCGCAATGCTATCACGTCCCTTCAGCGGGAAGCTTGCGGATAAGATCGGGCGCGTGCCTGTGATCATGGTTGGTTCAATAGTATGTTTTGCCTGTAGTTTGGTCTATCCGCTGGTCTCCACCGTTGCCGGATTTCTTTTGCTTAGACTTATTCACGGATTTTCAACGGGATTTACTCCGACTGGAACAGCCGCTTATCTTTCTGATGTGATCCCCGCTGAACGTCGCGGTGAAGCCATGGGCTTATTTGGTACTGCAGGATCGCTGGGCATGGCAGGTGGTCCTGCACTGGGTGGTTCTTTGGCAAATCACTTTGGTCTGGACGCAGTGTTTTATTGTTCTTCCGCGTGCGGCCTGATGTCCGTTCTCATTCTGATGGGTATAAAAGAGACGTTGAATGAAAAGCATAAATATGGTATCGGCCTGTTGAAAGTCAACAAACAGGATTTGTTCGAACCGCGCGTGCTTGCGCCCTGCCTTGTGATGGTGCTCCTCGGCTTTTCATATGGAACGTCGTTCACACTTATCCCTGACTTCGGACAATATGTAGGAATCAGGAATAACGGATTGTTGTTCACCTATATGACAATTGCCTCTCTCATTGTGCGGCTTGTTGGGGGTAGAGCTTCGGACCGCTACGGAAGACAACCTGTACTGCTGGTTTGTGCATTCTTCATTCTGGTTTCAATGCTTGTCATTGGATTTTCTCAGACAGAATTGCAACTCATTTTGGGTGTGACATTATATGGATTGGCAAACGGTACAAGCTCACCGACATTAATAGCCTGGGCGACGGATCTAAGTGATCCGAAATTCAGGGGACGTGGAGTAGCGTCTGTGTATATTTTTATGGAGTTTGGAATAGGGATCGGGGCTTTTCTATCGGGTATACTATACGCAAATGATTCTGGTCGCTTTAGCCTGGTATTTGGTATTTGCGCTGCTCTTGCTGGTATTGCAGTGCTATATTTATTATTTAAACGACGAGTCTCCCAACGAGTGACCGCATGAAAAAAATAGCATTAATATTGTTTTTTATCGTTGCGCTGGGCGAATTAGTTTCTATCGCCACGCAATCCGAACGGCTTCTCATACCGTGTAAGCCAATGATCATGGTTACGCTGGGAGTGTACTATCTATTATCTGCAGGAGAAGATCGTTCCTTTATGGTGTTGCTGGCGATAATTTTCTCACTTGCAGGTGACGTATCGTTGATGTTCGATTCAGTTAATTCGATCTACTTCATGGTCGGGTTGGTCTCATTTCTAATATCACACGTTTTTTACATTATTGCTTACCGCCAGCATCAAAATAGCGAGCAGGAAGATTCTCTTCAGGGAATTCAGAAACTTCGCGCCGCTTTCCCAATAGTCTTAGCGGGTACCGGTCTAGTTGTAATCCTTTACCCAGCTCTTGGTGCAATGAAGTTTCCGGTGATCGTGTATGCGCTTGTTCTTGTGGTTATGGTCCTGAATGCTTTGTTCCGGCTGGGTCGCACGAGTGTTGTCAGCTTTTGGTTTGTTTTTGTTGGCGCGATGTTTTTTATGGTTTCCGATTCTCTTCTTGCGGTCAACAAATTTCTAGAACCATTGCCTCATTCGGGTTTGCTCGTTATGAGTACCTACATCTCCGCGCAGTTCCTTATTATCGAAGGTCTGATTGCACACCCTCGCAAATAGATAGCAATAAGTAGTGGTAGTGTAAGATTGCAGTGCGATAGCTGAGTGCGTGCGCGAGTCAGGGCTAAAGCCCCGGCTCTTCCTTCTTCCTTAGTCCCCAGCCTGAAGGCTGCCTAAAGGCCAGGGCAATTAATGATTTGTCGATGATAGCCTGATGGTATCATGACGTCGTTGAAATCGTGACCCTTCTCAATCATTTACAGCCTACAGGCTGGGGCTGCCGGATTAATCGGTCGATGAGCGCCTAATAATGTAATTGCAATTGTTGGCATCCAGAGCGCAATCAATCAATTGCCCCAGCCTTCAGGCTGCCTTCAGGCTGGGGGTTAGGTTAGCATCTACCAGGGGCTTTAGCCCAAATAACTCACTCGCCAATGAGGCACGAGCTGTGAAACTTTACCACCCTTGGCCTACCGGACAAACCCCGCAGCGACACCACCATCCACATTGATCACATTGCCGGTTGATTTGTTAAGGAGTCCACCCACTAGTGCATAGCAGGCATTGGCTATATCTCCAGGTAGAATGATTTCATTCAATAAAGTGCGTTTTGCATAGAAGGCGGGAAGTTCTTCCACTTTCACGCCATATGCTTTTGCTCTTCCTTCTGCCCAGGCACCAGCCCATATTTTACTGTCAGCGATAACGGCATCCGGGTTGATGACATTCACTCGGATCTTATCAGGACCAAGTTCCGCTGCATTCAGGCGGCTAAGGTGCAGCTGTGCAGCTTTCGCTGATCCATATCCTGCATTGTTCGGTCCCGATACCAATGCATTTTTACTGACGATATTGATCACATCGCCACCCATTGCCTGCTTTCGCATTACATTGACGCACGTCTGCGTAACAAGGAACTGACCCTTCACCAGGACGTCATAAAGAATATCCCAATCATTTTCTGTGTGTTCTTCCAGAGGTTTCGAAATGGAAAGTCCTGCGTTGTTTACGACGATGTCCACACCACCAAATGCCAATGCCGCAACTTTGCCCGATTGTTCAATCTGACCACCATTTGTTACATCCATCAGTGAGGTGGCGAAAACGTCCTTTCCGTATTTACTCCTGAATTCTTCCTCAGCTTCATTCAAACGATTCTGATCATTGTCACTTAGTATTACACAGGCTCCTTCATCCGCGAACTTTTTTGCAATAGCCTTGCCGATACCTCCCGCGCTGCCTGTCACCAGTGCAATTCGCCCGGAAAGAGCTTTGGGTTTAGGCATGCGTTGAAGTTTTGCTTCTTCCAATAACCAGTATTCTATGTTAAATGCCTCCTGTCTCGGAAGTGACGTATATTCCGAAACTGCCTCAGCGCCCTTCATTACATTGATAGCATTGGTGTAAAACTCTGCGGCTACACGCGCCGTTTGTTTGTCTTTCGCAAAGGTGAACATTCCCACACCTGGATAAAGGATTACCACAGGATTGGGATCACGCATCGCGGGACTATTGGGATGCTTGCATTTTTCATAGTAGTCTTTATACATCGCCCTGTAACCGTCAAATGCAGGAGCGAGTCTTTCCTTGATGCTTTTTACGTCAGCAAGACTTTCGTCAGGACGGAGTCCCAACACTAAAGGACTGATCTTCGTCCGCAAAAAATGGTCGGGGCAGCTGGTGCCCATCGGTGCCAGCCTGTCAAGATCTTTTGAGTTCACGAATTCCAACACGCGGTCGTCGTCCGTAAAATGTCCGATCATGCGATTATGGCTGGAGCAGAAGCCGCGAAGAATTGGGGCGAGCAGCGAAGCTTGTTGTAACCGCTTTTCCTTGTCAAGGCTGCTGACCTTTGCACCTCCAAAGACAGGGCTGCGTTTACCGTAGTTGTCTTCAAGGTATTGGGCACAACGTTCAATGACTTCGAGAGTGTTGATATAACTTTCATAGGCAGTATCACCCCAGGTAAAGAGGCCGTGAGATCCCAACATTATTCCACGTATACCCGGATTCTCATCAAGGCACTGTTTCAACTTCAATCCAAGATCAAATCCCGGCCGTTGCCATTCCACCCATCCAATGGTTCCGTTGAATAGCTCCTGCGTTATTTTCTTTCCGTCTTTTGCTGCGGCGATAGCAATAGCAGCATCAGGGTGGAGGTGATCGATGTGTTTGAAAGGAAGGAAACCATGAAGGGGCGTGTCAATTGAAGGTGCCTTTGAAGCAAGGTCATAAATACAATGATTGAACAATTCAACCATTTCATCTTCATGTTCGAGTCCCCGGTAAACAGTCTTTAGCGAACGGAGGCGATCGACGTACAGTGCTGCAAGGCCGCTTTTTTTCAACGTGCCGATATCACCTCCTGATCCTTTTACCCACATTACTTCAGTCTCCTTCCCGGTCAATGGATCTTTAGCCATCGCCTTACATGAGGTATTACCTCCTCCGTAGTTTGTTAGCCGGAGATCGGCGCCGAGAATATTTGAACGATAAATAAGGAGTCCTACTTCATCGCCAGCCAGGGCTTCTGCTTTCTTTTCGTCCCACAGATAACTTACATGCTTGAATTGAGTTGTTACATTTGCCGCCATACCCGTAAATTTTTGTTTCAATTATTTAATCGCATTTCCATATCCTACTACCAGCACAGATAATATTATCGTACTGATACCTACAACAATAGTAGTCTTCGTTTTTTTGCTTACACCGTGCCACTCCTTTAGAAATATTCCCCACATGTTGGCAATGAGGATGATAAAAGCCATGTGAAGAATCCATGAGCTTGCACCATTGCCAAGTTTGCTTTCGCCCATTCCATAAAAGAAGAACTGCATGAACCAGGTAGTCCCTGCAAGAGCGGCAAAGGAATAGTTATTAAGAAGTGGTGTTTTATCATTCGTATAATCTCCAAAAGTTTTGTTTCGCATATTCAACAACATGCACCATATGAAATTAGTAGAAAGTCCACCCCATAGTAGCACGACATAGGTGACATTATTCTGATAAAGTGGATTCAATCCCATCGCTACCGCAGTTTCTGCCATTGGTTTTCCCGCCTCAATACCAAAGTTAAAACACGAGCTCAGTATTCCGGAAGTTACAGCCACGAACAACCCTTTC
>DATHIE010000113.1:0-4309 GCA_035316905.1 Chryseolinea sp.
TGGCAAAGAGGTAGCCAACAGAATTTTTGAATGGTCAACAAAGGATAAAAACAACTGGCCCGTGTCGCCTTATCAATTACCGCCCCACGTAGCTGGACAGTGGCAGCCCGAAATGCCCGGCGGGCCTATTGGCTTTCCCTATTGGGGTTATAACCGGCTAATGGTTCAAGGTAGTTTAGACAATACAGTGTCACCCGAACCGCCTCCTTACAGCACCGATCCTACGTCGCCCTATTATGCGCAAATGAAGGAAGTATATGATGTGTCACAAAGCCTGACGCAAGAGCAAAAACTTATTGCAAAATATTATGAAGATGCCAACCCAGGCTTACCCGCTGGCGCTCATTATGTTTCTATTTTGAAACTGGCTTTGGAACAATTTAATCCTGCCTTAGACAAGGCAGCCGTGACATATGCCAAGACAGGTATTTCACTGTTTGATGCCACTACGGGATCTTTCAAAGCCAAGTTCCAATTCCTACGGGAAAGGCCTTTCTCCTTCATCCGCACGGTAATTGCGCCCGTTGCTGATCCGGCCAATCAGTGGAAGCCCTTTATTGGCACTCCTCCTTTTCCTGATTTTCCATCCAATCATGCTGTCTTCAGCAGCAGCGTGGCTTACTCACTTGCATCACTTTACGGAAACAATACTCCTTTGGTAAACAGTACCTATGAATTTAGGACATTTGATTTCGGTAATGGGCCGGTCAGTCTGGGTTCACGCCATTATGCTTCATTTGATGCCATGACACAGGAGATTGCCATTTCAAGATTATATGGCGGCATACACTACCGATACTCGTGTGAGGAAGGTATGAAGCAGGGAAAAAAGATTGCGCAGAATATACACACCAAGCTGAAGTTTCAGAAATAGGTATGCCCAATTTGCAAGATAACCGCATGAGAATAACACTGCGGTTGAAATGAGAATCCTCTAATAACTAAAAAGCCCTGGAATGTCCAGGGCTTTTTTATTTCCTTCAGGTTTCTTAATGAGACCAACGAAAAGTCATCAAAACTTTACTTTATCTTTTTACCTGGAACATTCTGCCCGTTTTGGTGCAAGGTCAAACTCTCCACTTGAGTTCCATTTGTATTAAATGTGATCGATGCTGCAACAACCTTCAAGTAGAACTCAGTGGTGCTCTTTGCAAAAATCTCAAACTTACTTTGATTGGTCGCTTGTGCAAATAGCTGCTTCCCGCTCCTGGTCACTTCAATATTAAATGCTGGACTGAGTGAGTATGTGCCTACATATGTTTCCAAAATGGATTCCGGCACATCCGCATCTGCCGGCTGAAATTTAACACCAAGAGTTTCCAGTGCCTTTATGGCTCCCGCGTTTCCTGGGTTTAGTTCTACGGATTTCTTATAGTTTTCGATGGCTAGATCTTTCTGGTTATTTTTTACTAGGGCCTCTGCATAACTATCGTAAACATTAGATGATGTGGGAAACAGATCAACGTTTAATTTAAGCAATGCGAGCGCAGCCGGAAGGTTTTTATCCAAATACGAATAACCTAGAGTGTTGAGAACATTTTCGCCGAAGTCATAACCAACTGTACTTTTCTTTAACTCCTGATACAGCGCGACACCTGCCTCTGCTCCCTTGGTATCAATTTCCTTTCTCATCGCCCGCACTATGCTTGCCTTCGGTTCGCTCAAAGGTGAATCGGGGTTGAGCAAATGGAAACCGATATCGTCAGCACCTGCAGAAGAGTTCGTGAGTACCACCACTCCCATGGAAGTTTCCTTAACAAATCCTGCAAAGGTGCGGTAGCCGCCAGTGCCGCCATTATGCCAGATGACATCTCCGTTCTTTCCTTTCGCAATGTGCCACGCGAGACCCACGCGCATATTTCCTGCTTTCTCGTGGCGGACTTGGTGCGTCATGTTCATTGCTGCCTGAAGCGGTGACTTGGTAAGCCCCAAATTGGCCGCAAGGAATTTCAGCATATCATACGTTGAACTTCTGATAGCGCCAGCGCCTGCAAGTGTAGGGATTTCCCAGTTCTCAACAGCCACACCATTGCTGTAGCCGGTGGCCAGGTTCTTTTTCATGATATCATCGAATGTGATTTTGGTTTCTTTCATCTGCAGCGACGAAGCGATGGTCTTAATCATTAATGCTTCGTAAGAAATGCCTGCATTCAGTGCAAGGATGTGGCCCAATAATCCTTGTGCCAGATTGGAGTACTCATAAGCTGAACCAATATCACGCGTTAGTTCGTACCCGCTAAGGAAGCTGTACAATTGTTCAACCGTATAGTCAGCAAAAGGATTTCCCAGGTCAACAGGTGCAAAGTTGGAAGGCATGCGAGGCAACCCGGATGTATGATCCGACAGATTAGCCAATGCAATTTCCTTTCCAGCCCTTTGAGGAACCTTTACTTCTTTCGGAAGATATTTCTGTGCCGGGTCATCGAGTTTTACTTTTCCATCGAGAATTTGTTGAGCGAGCAAAATGGCGGTGAACACTTTGGAGATTGAGCCGATCTCATAAATCGAATGTTCATTAGCAAGTGCACCATTCATTTTCACGTTCCCAAAATTGAAGTACCTCGCTCCTTCCTTGTTAATAATACCAACCACAATACTAGGACTCTGCTCATAAGCAATTCTTTTCTTGATGTTTGCTTCAACATCGTCCGGAAGCTTAAATGCTGTTTGCGCAAAAGAGCCGGGAAAAAATCCTGCGAATAAAAATAACGATATGATGATTTTTTTCATGATGTTGTTTTAGAAGTGATTTAGCTATCAACCAATGAATATATAAAATTTCCGTTCGTAATAATATGGGCTGTCACGACTGCTCCATTACTTTGATTAGCTCGTCAATTTTCACTAGCCTTGGTACTAATTGTTTCTTTACTGCCGCTTTATTCAGATAGTAAATAGCAACGCTTAACACAACAGAAAATGACTCCGTTTGAATCATCCATTTTAATTTTCCCGGCACTCCGATAAATCCAGCAATGAACAAGGTCACCAATGCCCAGCAGGGTAAAATATACCAGTAAAGAACATTGTCAATCATATGCTTTTGAACACCAATATATTCTCTGGTCTTATATAAATAATCAAGGTACGTTTCTGTGAACGCTCCCGGCTTATGTTTCCTTGCATTTCTTAATCGATAAACGATGTAAATACCCCATATAATTATTAAAAATGAAGCGACCTTTGACAGGATAAATGGAACGATGTATATATAATAAGCGAATACCGGAACTACAATTATTACCGCTATTAACTCCCTTAAATCCCGATACTTTATACGTCTGTGAAGGCGATCCATGCTTGATTGCACATCGATCATCAAACGCGATTTCTCAAATTTTACCCGCTCCTGATTGGAGGATGATTGCCAGATTCTTATTAGCTCTTCTTCTATCATAACCCTTCATTTATACAATTCAACAATTTCATTTTGATTCGTTTGATCTTTACCGCGACATTATTTTCTGTCAGGCCGGTGATATCGGAAATCTCTTTGTAAGACAATTCCTCTAAATAGAGTGTTGTTACTGCTTTATCTGCATCGTTCAACTTCTTGATACAGTTCCTTAGGTTGATCAGTCGTTCATGTTCTTCGTGGTTGGTTTCTTCATCGCTGATATTCTCAATCGAAATGCTGTCCAATTTCCGGAAGCGGTCTCTTTTCCTGGCTTGCTTCGTTTGCAACCGAAGACAAACATTGAGCGTAACTCTAAACATCCATGTACTAAGGGAAGATTTTTCTTCAAAGGAGGGCATTGACTGCCAGATATTGATCAGCGCCTCCTGAAAAAGATCCTTCTTGTCATCCGCGTCTTCGGCATAAACAGAACAAACCCTTAGCAGCTTCTGCTGATTTTGTTCAAGTGCTGTTAGAAAGGTGTTTTCGAGCTGTTGATCCATTCTAAATGTTTGTGTCCACCTGTTTAGTTACAAGTGTTCTGAAAATATGACATAAAATTCAATTTATTTTCAACAAAAGGACGCGCAGTTGCACTCTGTGACAAGAGTTCTTTCTTCTAAAATGCATACCTCAACCAGAGCAGATATTTAGACCTTGGAATGCTGTTATCGAGTAGGCATGTCCAAAAAATTAATGAGAGAATTCCTTGTTTTGCGTTTACAATAAAACCAACCGTTATTTCTGAAACTCAATTTTGATCACACTCCAAACAACCCCACCGGCATCCGTTTTCACTACTACTACTACATCACTCACTTCTTTCTTCATCACCGCGCCAATAGCCAATATTCTGTGGATTATCTTCTGAGTATCGTGAAATGAAGAGGTCATCCAATCCGATGCTTCCCC